>JADZBS010000134.1 GCA_020851975.1 Gammaproteobacteria bacterium
AGGACGATCTCGACGATCTCGGCATCATCAAGGTCGACGTGCTCGGCCTCGGCATGCTCTCGGCGATCCGCCGCGCGCTGGCCCTGGTCAACGCCTGGCGTGGCAGTGCGCTCACGCTCGCCACGGTGCCGGCCGAGGATGCGGCGGTGTACGACATGATCGGGCGCGCCGACACGGTGGGCGTGTTCCAGATCGAGTCGCGTGCACAGATGGCGATGCTCCCGCGCCTGAAGCCCCGCTGTTACTACGATCTCGTCATCGAGGTCGCCATCATCCGCCCCGGGCCGATCCAGGGCGACATGGTGCACCCCTACCTGCGCCGGCGCCGCGGCGAGGAACCGGTCGAGTACCCGAGTCCCGAAGTGCGCCGCGTGCTCGAGCGCACGCTCGGCGTGCCGATCTTCCAGGAGCAGGTGATGCAGCTTGCCGTGGTCGCCGCCGGCTTCACGCCCGGGGAGGCCGACCAGCTGCGCCGGGCGATGGCGGCGTGGCGCCGGCGGGGCGGGCTCGAGCCGTTCGAGCGCCGGCTCATGGACGGCATGCAGGCGCGCGGCTACGCGCCGGCGTTCGCGCAGCAGATCTTCCGGCAGATCCTCGGCTTTGGCGAGTACGGTTTCCCCGAGTCGCACGCGGCGAGCTTCGCGCTGCTGGTGTACGTCTCGGCCTGGCTGAAGTGCCACGAGCCCGCGGCCTTCACCTGCGCCCTGCTGAACAGCCAGCCGATGGGCTTCCATGCACCCACCCAGCTGGTGCAGGACGCGCGCCGCCACGGCGTGGAGGTACGCCCCGTGGACGTCGTCGCCAGCGGCCGGGACTGCAGCCTGGAGGCGACGGCAGGGGAGCGACCGGCGCTGCGCCTCGGTCTGCGCCTGGTGCGTGGCCTGCCGGAGATGGCGGTCACGCGGCTCGTCGCGGCGCGGGAGGCAGCGCCGTTCAGCGGCGTCGACGACCTCGCGGCACGCGCCCGGCTCGCGGCGCACGAACTCGCCGCGCTAGCCGCCGCCGGCGCCCTGGCGGCACTGGCCGGGCATCGCCACCGCGCCGCCTGGCAGGTGCTCGGCGTGGAGCCGCCGCTGCCGCTGCTCGCCCCGGCGCGCATCGCCGAGGGCGTGCCGATGCTGCGTGCCCCGACGCAGGGTGAGGACATCGTCGCCGACTACCGCACCCTCGGTCTCACGCTGGGCCGCCACCCGCTGGCGCTGTTGCGCGCGAAGCTGCGCCGCGCAACGGCGCGCAGTGCTGCCGAGATCTGGGAATCGTCACCGGGCAGCCTGGTGCAGGCGGCTGGCCTGGTCGTCACGCGCCAGCGGCCGGGCAGCGCGAGCGGCGTGGTGTTCGTGACGCTCGAGGACGAGACCGGGCAGGTGAACCTGATCGTCTGGCAGTCGGTGGCCGAGCGGCAGCGGCGCACGCTGCTGCAGGCGAGGCTGATGGGCGCCTGGGGGACGGTGCAGCGGGAGGGTGACGTGCTGCACGTGATCGCCGGCCGGCTGGAGGACTACAGCGGCTGGCTCGGTGCACTCGTGACCCGCAGCCGGGACTTTCACTGATCCGGCCTGATCGCGCGGTTCAGTCCCCGATGTCGAAGTCCTCGAGATCCATGGTCTCGCGGGCGACGCGTTTTTCCTCGAGGATGTCCTCGATCTTGCGTCGTGCCGAACCGTCGGCCGCGGCACCCGTCTTGGATTCCGATTCGATCTGGGCGATCAGGTCTTCGACGTTGACCTCGACAGAGATGTCGCCGACGTTGTCGGTCGTGGCCGCCGCCGGGGCCGCCTCGGCCTCCGTTTCCGGCTCCGGTTCCGCTTCCGTCTCCGGTACTTCGGCGACGTCCGACTCCGGCTCGCGCGGGGGCGGCTTGTTCGAAGCTGACGGTTTGCGGGGCACGGGTGTTCCAGGCTTGCGGGATTTGGCGGCTATATAATCGGATTTCCCGACCTTGGCAATAGTCTTTGCCGTGCGAGTGCGCCGCACGTCACCGGCGCGGCCGCGATTCAGCCGATCAGCTGGTTCAGCTGGAAGATCGGCAGCAGGATGGCGAGCACGATCATCAGCACGATCGCGCCCATGGCGACGATCAGCGCCGGCTCCATCAGGCCCATCAGCGCGGCGATCAGCCCGTCCATCTCCTTCTCCTGGTTGGCGGCCGCGCGCGAGAGCATGGTGTCGAGTTCACCGCTCGCCTCGCCGCTGGAGATGAGATGGATGCAGATCGGCGGGAAGTGTCCGCCGGCGGCGAGCGAGCGGCCGATCGGGGCGCCCTCGCGGATGCGCGCCGCCGCATCCTGCACCGCCGCCTGCATCGGCAGGTTGGTGACCACCTCGGCGGCGATGCGCAGGCCCTCGAGCACCGGCACACCGCTGCCCGAGAGGATGCTCAGCGTGCGCGTGAAGCGGGCCGTGTTGAAACCGCGCACCAGGCGCCCGAGTACCGGCAGGCGCAGCAGCGTGCGGTGCCAGGCCCAGCGCGGGCCCGGCTGGCGCAGCAGGCGGCGCACGGCCCATGCGGCCAGCACCAGTGCGATCAGCAGGCCGATGCCCCAGTCGCGCAGGAAATCGCTGGTGGCGATGAGTGCGCTGGTGAGCGCCGGCAGCTCGCGCCCGGTGTTGGCGAACACCGAAACGACCTTCGGCACCACGTAGACCAGCATGCCGCCGACGATCAGCAGCGCGAGCACGGTCAGCACCACCGGGTAGATCATGGCGTTCTGCACCTTGCGGCGCAGGTCCTCGCGGCTCTCGGTGTAGTCGGCCAGGCGCTCGAGCACGGCGTCGAGGTGGCCGGACTGCTCACCGGCGGCCACGGTGGCGCGGTACAGCTCGGGGAAGGCCTTCGGGAAGTCGCCGAGGCCGTCGGCGAGCGTGTGGCCCTCCATCACCTTGGAGCGCACGCCGAGCAGGATGCTCTTGATGCGCGCCGATTCGGTCTGCTCGGATACCGCGAGCAGGGCCTCCTCGAGCGGCAGCGCGGACTGCACCAGCGTGGCGAGCTGGCGCGTGACCATCGCGAGGTCGGCCGGGCCCATGGAGCGGCGCAGGCTGAAGGAACGCTGGCGGGTGGCCTCCTTCTGCGCCACCTCGGTGACGGTGAGCGGCAGCAGGCGTCGTTCGCGCAGCAGCTGGCGCACCTGCCGCGGGGTGTCGCCCTCGATCACGCCGCGCGTCTCGCGGCCGCCGGCATCGACCGCGGTGTATTCGAAGGCACCCATCAGCAGCCGGGCCGGGTAGCGCCGGACCCTTCAGTTGGCGCGCGTGACACGCAGGACTTCCTCCAGCGTGGTGACGCCGGAGAGCACCTTCTTCAGGCCGTCGTCGCGGATGCTCGGGCCGCGCGTGCGCGCATGCCGCTCGAGCTCGTGCTCGCCCGAGCCATCGTGGATCATCGTGCGCAGCTCGTCGTCGATCGTCACCAGCTCGTAGATGCCGGTGCGGCCCTTGTAGCCGGTGCTGCCGGGCGCATCCTCGCGCGGGCGATACAGCGTCGGTGGCTGCGCCGGGTCCATGCCGAGCAGGCGACACTCGTACTCCGAGGCCGTGTAGGCCTCGCGCTGCTCGGGGTCGAGCACGCGCACGAGGCGCTGGGCCAGCACGCCCACCAGGCTCGAGGACAGCAGGAAAGGCTCGATGCCCATGTCGCGCAGGCGCGTGACGGCACCGACCGCGGTGTTGGTGTGCAGGGTCGAGAGTACCAGGTGGCCGGTGAGGCTCGCCTGCACCGCGATCTCGGCGGTCTCCAGGTCGCGGATCTCGCCGACCATCACCACGTCGGGATCCTGGCGCAGGATGGCGCGCAGTCCGCGGGCGAAGGTCATCTCGACCTTGGTATTGACCTGCGACTGGCCGATGCCGTCGATGTAGTACTCGATCGGGTCCTCGACCGTCATGATGTTGCGCGTGTTGTCGTTGATGCACTCGAGCGAGGCGTAGAGCGTGGTGGTCTTGCCCGAGCCGGTCGGGCCGGTCACCAGGATGATGCCGTGCGGCTTGTGGATCAGCTCGTCGATGGTCTCCTGGGTGGAGCGCTCCATGCCGAGGTGGTCGAGGTCGATGCGCCCGGCGTGCTTGTCGAGGAGGCGCAGCACCACGCGCTCCCCGTGTCCGGAGGGCATGGTGGAGACGCGCACGTCGACGGCACGGCCCGCCACCCGCAGCGAGATGCGCCCGTCCTGCGGCAGACGCTTTTCGGCGATGTCGAGTTTCGACATGACCTTGATGCGGGACACCACCAGCGGGGCCACGGCGCGGCGCGACTGCAGCACCTCGCGCAGCACGCCGTCGATGCGGAAGCGGATCACGAGCCGGTTCTCGTAGGGCTCGATGTGGATGTCGGAGGCGTTCTCCTTGACCGCCGAGGTCAGTACCGCGTTGATGAGGCGGATGATCGGCGCATCGTCGTCGCTTTCCAGCAGGTCGGAGGGTTCCGGCAGCTGCTGCGCCACCCGGAAGAGGTCGGTGTCCTCGCCGAACCCTTCCACCATCTGCATGGTGGAGTTCGACTCCCGCTCGTAGGTTTCCTGCAGGCGGGCATCGAAGTCCTCGGCGCTGAGCACTTCGAGGGCGAGCGGCACGCCGGCGAAGCGGCGTGTCTCGGCGATCGCGAGGGGGGCGGTGTCCGGACGGGCGATGACGCGCGCGCGGCCATCGGCGTAGCCGAGCACCAGCACGCCGTGGCGCTTGGCGAAGGCGAATGGCAGCAGGCGCGGAGCGGCAGCGGCAGGTTCCGGCTCCGCCCCGGCCGGTGCCGGGGCCGGATCGAGCGTCAGCTCACTGGTTGCCCGGGGTGCTGGCGGTGCCATGGGTGTCGGCTCCTGCCGGTGCGGCGGTGCTATCTGCGTCGCTGCCACCGTCGGTACGCAGCCGGCGCAGGTCGAGTGTCGGCGGGCCCGCCGGCGCGACCGGCGCCAGCAGCGGGCGGGTCTCGCCCGGCATCAGCCGGACCTTGTCCGGGTTCTGCGCAAGCTGCTGGTCGCGCACATAGTTGTACTTGGCGTTGGTCTCGAAGGCAGCCTGCGCGTCGTCACGCAGGATGGTCGGCTTGATGAAGACCATCAGGTTGGTCTTCTTCTTGGTGGTGCTGTCGACGCGGAACAACTGGCCGATCAGCGGGATGCTGCCGAGCACCGGCACGCGCTGCTGCGTCTCGGTCAGGTCATCCTGGATCAGGCCGCCGAGCACCAGCGTGCCGCCGTCCTCGACGATCACCGAGGTGGTGATCGTGCGGTTGGTGGTGACGAGGTCGGAGGCACCACGCACGTTGGCGGCGAGCGCCGACAGTTCCTGCTCGATCTTCAGCAGCACCGCGTCGCCCTCGTTGATCTGCGGTGTGAGCTTGAGCGTCAGGCCGACCTGCTCGCGCTGGATGGTCTGGAAGGGGTTGACCGAGGTGCTGCCGCCCGTCGCCCCGGTGTTGGTGTACTGGCCGGTGACGAAGGGCACTTCCTGGCCCACCTTGATCTCGGCTTCCTCGTTGTCCATGGTCACCAGCACCGGCGTGCCGACGATGTTGGTCGAGCCGTCGGAGGCGAGCGCATTGATCAGCGCCGCGAAGGAGAGGCCGGAGTCCGAGAGCCTTCCGACGCCGAGATTGAGGCCCTTGCCGAGGGCCGCGGCGGTGAGTGCGGGGTCGTCGGCCTTGATGGCACCGGCGAGCCCGATGACACCGCCGCTGCCGGCCACCGGCGAGTCGAAGCGGGTCACGCCGATGGCGTTGTCGAGGTCCGCGTCGCCGACGGCCCAGTTGACGCCGAGTTCGGAGGCCCTGTCGGCCGAGACCTCCACGATCAGCGACTCCACCAGCACCTGCATGCGGCGGATGTCGATCTTGTCGATCACCGCCATCATCGCCTTCATCACCTTCGGCGGCGCGGTGATGATGAGCGCGTTGGTGGACTCGTCCGCCCAGATGGTGATCTCGCCCTTCTCGGTGGGCGGGGCGTTCTGCCCGGCCGCTGCCGGGCCCGCCTGCTTCTGGTACTGGCTCTGCAGCTTGGTGGCGAGGTCCTTGGCATCGGCGTAACGCAGGTAGCGCACGCGCGTATCGCCGCCTTCCTGCAGCGGCGTGTCGAGGTGCGCCACCAGCGTGCGCAGCCGCAGCCGCTCGTTCTTGTCACCGCTCACCAGCACGCTGTTGGTGCGCTCGTCGGCGACCAGCGTCGTGGAAGTGGACGGTGCCCCCTCGGTCTTCGCACCCTGGCCGAGCGTGGTGATGACACGCACCACCTCGGCGGCCGAGGCGTTCTCGAGGCGGATCACCTCGTAGTCCGAGCTGCTCTCCTGGTCGATGCGCTCGATGATGCGCACCATGCGTTCCACGTTGGCGGCGCGGTCGGAGATGATGAGGATGTTGGACGGCGGATGCGCGGCGAGGTGGCCGTACTGCGGGATCAGCGGCCGCAGGATCGGCACCAGCTGCGCGGCCGCGACGTTGCGTACCGGGATGATGCGCGTGACGAGATCGTCGGCGAGCCGGCCGCCGCCGGGGCCGGTCTCCGCGCCCGGCACCTGGCGGGCGTTGGCGTCCGGCAGGATCTTCACCAGGTTGCCGGAGGGCACGGCGACGAAGCCGTAGACCGAAAGGATCGAGAGGAAGGCCTCGTAGAAGGCATCCGGCGACATCGGCGTCGAGGACAGCATCGTCACCTGCGCCTTCACGCGCGGGTCGAGGATGAAGTTGCGCCCGGTCACGGCGCCGACCGCCTCGATGACCTGGCGGATGTCGGCATCCTTGTAATTGGGCGTGACGGCGCCCTGGGCCTGCTGGGCCGCGCCGGATCCCGGCAGCAGCGTTGCCGCCAGGACGAGCGCAGCCAGCGACTGGAAAAGCTTGCGCGACATCGGGTCTCCGTGGCCTCCTGGCAGTGGTCTCACTCGGTGGCGGCGCCTTGCGCGGGCCCTGCACCCGGGGCGCCGCCTGCCCCCGGCGCACCGCCCCCGGCGCTCGCCACCTGGGTCGTGTCGAGAGTCAGCGTCTGCGCCTGCCCCTGCCGCTCGATGGTGACCGTCACCGAGGTCGTGTCGGCGAGCGAGCGGAACAGCTCCATCGCCTGCGAGGGATTGTTGAGGAGCATGCCGTTGATTTCCGTGACGAGGTCCCCAGGCTGCAGGCCGAGCGCGACGAACTGCTCGCGGTTGCGGCCCGGGTAGATGCGGTAGCCCTTGAGTTCGCCATTCGGCATGAACGGCTGCGGCCGGATGATTTCGGTGATGCTGCTGGCGTTCTCCGCCACCACGTCCTGCATGGACGGGGCTTCGCGGCGGGCGAGCGGGCGGATCGCCGGGCGCGCCTGCGCGGTGGCTCCTGCCCCGGCGCCGCCCTGCGGCAGGCGCGGCAGCACCAGCGCCTCGACGATGCCGCCCCGGCTGATCAGCACCCGGTCGGCCTGCACCTGCTGCAGGACTGCACCACCCGGCAGGGCGTCCTTGAGGAAGTACACCTTCTCGTTGCCGGAGCCGTCGGCGATGATCGCGTGCGCGAAGCGGTCGTCGAGCGTCGCCACCACGCCACGCAACTGCAGGTTGAGCTGCGTCTCCGGTGCCTGGGCGGCATCGAGGAGCGCCGGATCCGCCGTGGCGCTCGCCTGGCCGAAGAGGTGCGCCTCGGCGATGCCCGCGAGGCCGGCCGCATCGGCGGCGGGTGCCTGCGCGCGGGCGGCGGCGTCGAACGGTGGCGGCGTCCAGTCCACCGCGGCGGGAGCGGGCACCAGCAACCACACGAGGCGGGCGGCGTAGTAGCCGATGGCAATCACCAGCCCGAGCGACAACCAGAAGGGCAGCCGTTCGCTTGCCCGGGCGACGAGCGCCTCGGGACCGCGAGCATGCCAGTGCTGGAGCAGGTCAGACAGGTTCACGGGACCACCACGCGCAACGCCCGACCGCCGCCACGCCAACGGCACGGACCCGGGTCTCGGCAAATTAGCATAATCAAGGGCTTGGGGTAAGGGCAGGAGCCGCCCGCTATTGTGTTGCGGAGCATCGACATGCGGGTGAGACTTGACGCGCGTTTTGAGCAACTGCCATGCCGCTGAACTGGATTGAGGCTAAGATGTCCCGAGTCGCGAGTGCTGCTGTTCCGAACCGGTTTTTTGCATGGCAAACGAAGGCAATCGGCCCGGTACCCGCCCGGACGACGGTCGCGGGCTCGCCCTCGAGGAGGCCCGGCCCCGGCTCAAGAAGCCGCCGCTGTTCCGGGTCCTGCTGATCAACGACGACTACACGCCGATGGAGTTCGTCGTCGAGGTGCTCGAGACGATCTTCGCCATGGACCGGCCGAAGGCCACGCGCGTGATGCTCGAGGTCCATACCCGCGGCAAGGGGGTGTGCGGCGTGTTTACCTACGAGATCGCCGAGACCAAGGTCGCGCAGGTGACTTCGCACGCCCAGCAGCACCAGCACCCGTTACTCTGTACGCTCGAGGAGACCTGAGGCCGTCATGCTTAGCAGCGAGCTCGAATACTGCCTGAACGAGGCGTTCCAGCAGGCGCGCGCCAACCGGCACGAGTACATGACGGTTGAGCACCTGCTGCTGGCCATCCTCGACATCCCGGCCGTCGCCGAGATCCTCAAGTCCTGCGGCGCCGATCTCGAGCGGCTGCGCCGCGAACTCGAGGAATTCATCGACCAGTCCACGCCGCGGCTCAAGGGCGAGAACGACCAGGACGTGCAGCCCACGCTCGGCTTCCAGCGCGTGCTGCAGCGGGCCGTGTTCCACGTGCAGTCGAGCGGCAAGAAGGAGGTCAAGGGCGAGAACGTGGTGGTGGCGATCTTCGGCGAGAAGCAGTCGCACGCCGTCTATCTGCTCGGCCTGCACGACGTCACCCGCCTCGACGTGGTGAACTTCATCTCGCACGGGCTCGCCAAGCTCGGCGAGCGTCGTGGTGCCGGCGCCCGCAGTCCGGAAGGCGAGGAGGGCGATGGCGAGGCCGGCGGCAGCCCGCTGGAAAACTTCACCGCCAACCTCAACCGGCGCGCCGCCGAGGGCCGCATCGACCCGCTGATCGGCCGGCAGGCCGAGATCGAGCGCACCATCCAGGTGCTGTGCCGCCGGCGCAAGAACAACCCGCTGTATGTCGGCGAGGCCGGGGTCGGCAAGACCGCGCTCGCCGAAGGCCTGGCCAAGATGATCGTCGACGGCCAGGTGCCCGCGGTCCTCAAGGACTGCACCATCTACGCGCTCGACATGGGCTCGCTGCTCGCCGGCACCAAGTACCGGGGCGACTTCGAGAAGCGCCTGAAGGGCGTGCTCGCCGACCTGCACAAGCAGCCGGGCGCCATCCTCTTCATCGACGAGATCCACACGGTGATCGGCGCCGGTGCCGCCTCGGGCGGCGTGCTCGATGCCTCCAATCTCATCAAGCCCGTGCTCGCCAACGGCGAGTTGCGCTGCATCGGCTCGACCACCTACCGCGAATACCGCCACATCTTCGAGAAGGACCACGCCCTGGCGCGCCGCTTCCAGAAGATCGACGTGCCCGAGCCCTCCGTGCCCGAGACGGTGGCGATCCTCAAGGGCCTGCGCTCGCGCTTCGAGGAGCACCATGGCGTGCGCTACACCGACAAGGCGCTGGAAGCCGCGGCCGAACTCTCCGCACGGCACATCAACGAGCGGCAGCTCCCCGACAAGGCGATCGACGTCATCGACGAGGCTGGCGCCAGCATGCGCCTGGCGGGCGGGAGCGAGCGTGGTGAGTTGGTCGACGTGGCGCAGATCGAGCAGGTGGTGGCGCGCATCGCGCGTATTCCGCCGAAAAGCGTGTCGGCCTCCGACCGCGACCAGCTGCGCAACCTCGAGCGCGACCTCAAGCTCGTCATCTTCGGCCAGGACCCCGCCATCGAAGCGCTCGCCGCCGCCATCAAGATGGCGCGCTCGGGCCTGCGCGAGCCGGAGAAGCCGGTCGGGGCCTTCCTCTTCGCCGGCCCCACGGGTGTCGGCAAGACCGAGGTCACGCGCCAGCTTGCTCACTGCCTCGGCATCGAGCTGATCCGCTTCGACATGTCCGAGTACATGGAGCGGCACACGGTGTCGCGCCTGATCGGCGCCCCGCCCGGCTATGTCGGCTTCGACCAGGGCGGACTGCTCACCGAGGCGGTGAGCAGGAATCCGCACGCCGTGCTGCTGCTCGACGAGATCGAGAAGGCGCACCCGGAGGTCTTCAACCTGCTGCTGCAGGTCATGGACCATGGCACGCTCACCGACAACAACGGCCGCAAGGCCGATTTCCGCAACGTGATCATCGTCATGACCACGAACGCGGGCGCGCAGGAGATGAGCCGCGCCTCGATCGGTTTCACGCAGCAGGACCACAGCGCCGACGGCATGGCGATCCTCTCGCGCATGTTCTCGCCGGAGTTCCGCAACCGGCTCGACGCCATCATCCAGTTCAGCCCGCTCGGCAGGGAGGCGGTGCTGCGCGTGGTCGACAAGATGGTGATGGAGCTCGAAGCAGCGCTCGAGCGCAACGACGTCACGGTGGAACTCGAGCCACCGGCCCGCGAGTGGCTCGCCGAGCGCGGCTACGACCCGGCGATGGGCGCGCGTCCCATGGCGCGCGTGATCCAGGAGCACATCAAGCGGCCGCTCGCCGAGCAGTTGCTGTTCGGCGAGCTCGCCGGCGGCGGGCACGTGATCATCGGGCTCGGCGAAGACGGCAAGCTCGCGCTGCACTCCGTGCCGCACACGCGCAAGCTCGAGCACATGGCGGCGCCGGGCTGAGCGCGCCCGGCGGGACTAGCGTTCGCGGTAGGTGATGCGACCCTTGGTGAGGTCGTAGGGCGTCAGCTCGACGGTGACGCGGTCGCCGGTGAGGATGCGGATGTAGTTCTTGCGCATCTTTCCGGAGATGTGCGCCGTCACCACATGACCGTTGTCGAGCTTCACACGAAAGGTCGTGTTCGGCAGCGTCTCGGTCACCACGCCATCCAGCTGGAGGGCTTCCTCTTTCGACATTTCCGCGTCCGTTGCTTGAGGCGGGCGGATTGTGCAAGAACTGCCCGGATGGCGCAAGCGAAGCGTCGGGTTGCGATGAGCGCGGTGCCGGGTTCGGGTCGCGACTGGCGTCGCTCCTACGGGGCAAGCCCAGGCCGGATCAGCACCCGTAGGAGCGACGCCAGTCGCGACCGAACCCGGCACCGCGCCTGATCAGCGCCCCTTCGAAACAACCCCCGCCATCGCCTGGCGTGCACGCGGAACCAGGCGGTGCAGGGGCGACGTGGCGGTGAGTTGCGCCAGGCGCTCGAGAAACTGCGCCCGCGGCATGAGCCGGCTGCCGAGGCGCGCGAGGTGCTCGTTCGGCACCTGGCAGTCGATCAGTTCGATGCCCGGATCCTGCACCAGGTTCGCCAGCGCCACTTTCGAGGCATCGGGGCGCAGGCTCACCATGGACTCGCCGAAGAACACGCCCCCCAGGCCGATGCCATAGACCCCGCCAGCCAGCTCGCCGTCGCACCAGGTCTCCACCGAGTGCGCGAAGCCGAGGGCATGCAGCTCCTCGTAGGCGGCGATCATCGCCGGCGTGAGCCAGGTACCGCGCTCGGCACGCGTACTCGCACACGAGCGGATCAGCGCGCCGAAGCACTGGTCGACCGAGACTTCGAAGGGTCCGGTACGCAGCGTGCGCGCCAGCCGTCGCGAGCAGTGGAATTCGGCCGGCACGATGACGGCGCGCGGGTCGGGCGACCACCACAGGATCGGCTCGCCGGCGCCGAACCAGGGAAAGATGCCACGCCGGTATGCGGCGAGCAGCCGCGCCGGGGACAGGTCGCCACCGGCGGCGAGGAGTCCATTGGGCTGGCGCCAGGCCCGCACCGGCTCCGGAAACGTGTCGGGCGGGCTGTCCGGCGCGATCCAGGCAAGCGTGCGGCCGGCGGTCACGTCGACTCCTGGCGATAGGGCACGTGGGCGTCGACGGCCTCGATGTAGCGCGCCACATGGTCGCGTTCGCGATCGAGGTAGTGGTCGATCGCCTCGGCGAAGCGTGGGTCGGCGAGCCAGTGCGTCGACCACACGTCCTGCGGCGCGAAGCCACGCGCCACCTTGTGCTCGCCCTGCGTGCCGGGCTCGAAGCGCTGCAGGCCCTGCGCGATGCAGTACTCGATGCCCTGGTAGTAGCAGGCCTCGAAGTGCAGGCTGTGGTAGCTGCCGGTGCTGCCCCAGTAGCGCCCGTACAGCGTGTCGGTGCCGCGGAAGAAGAGGGCCACGGCGACCGTCGTACCGCGATGGCGCGCGACCACGGCCAGGAGCTGCGTCGGCAGTGCCTGCGCCACGCGCCGGAAGAAGTCGTCGGTGAGGTAGGGGTTGCGCCCGCGCAGCCAGAACGTGCTGGCGTGGAGCGGCAGGATCTCGTCCCACAGCGCCGCGTCGATGGCGCCACCCTCGACGAAGCGCAGCTCGATGCCGGCCTCGGTGACGCGGCGGCGTTCGCGTCGCGCCTTCTTGCGCTTCTCCGCCGTGAAGGCGCCGAGGAATTCCTCGAAGCTCGTCCAGCCGCGGTTGTGCCAGTGGAACTGGCAGTCACGGCGCAGCAGCAGGCCCGCGCCGGCCAGTTCCCCGGCCTGCGCTGCCTCGGGAAAGAGCACGTGCAGGGAGGACACGCCGCTGTCGCGCGCGTGTGCCAGCGCCGCTTCGCGCAGGGCGCGGCGCACGCCGGCAGCCTGCGGGCCCGGTGCGGCGAGGAGCCGCGGCCCGCTCGCCGGCGTGAAGGGCACGGCGGCGACGAGTTTCGGGAAGTAGGCGAGGCCGGCGCGCCGGTAGGCGTCGGCCCAGGCGAAGTCGAAGACGAACTCGCCCCAGGAGTCGGTCTTGCGATACAGCGGCATGGCACCGAGCAGCGCGCCGTCGGCCGCGCGCAGCACCAGATGCTCGGGCTGCCAGCCGGTGCCGGGCCCGACGCAGCCGGTCGCTTCGAGCGCGGCGAGGAACTCGTGGCGCAGGAAGGGCTGCGCCTCGCCGGCGAGCCGGTTCCAGTCGGCGGGGTCGATGTCCTCGATGTGCCTGACGATGCGCGCCTGCACGCCGCGGTCCTCGGCGGGGAGATGGCCGCCAGCGTCGGGCGCGGCGGCGCCGCTGTCAATTCGCTCAGCGCGCCAGGGTGTCGAGGTACTTCTCGGCGTCCAGCGCCGCCATGCAACCGGAGCCGGCCGACGTGATCGCCTGGCGGTAGACGTGGTCGGCGACATCGCCCGCGGCGAACACTCCGGGCACGCTGGTCGCCGTGGCTCCGCCGGCGAGTCCGGAGCGGACCATGAGGTAGCCGTTCTTCATCTCGAGCTGGCCGGCGAAGGCTGCGGTGTTCGGGTCGTGGCCGATGGCGATGAAGAGCCCCGTGACATCGAGCCGGCGCGTCGTCCCCGGCCGCGTCGTGTCGCGCAGCAGCACGCCGGTGACGCCGCTGTCGTCGCCGAGGACTTCGGCGACCTCCCGGTTCCAGGCCATCTCGATGTTGCCGGCCGGCGCCAGGCGCGCCAGCAGCTTCTGCTGCAGCATCTTCTCGGCCCGCAGCGCATCGCGGCGGTGCACCAGCGTGACCCGCCGGCAGAGGTTCGACAGGTAGAGCGCTTCCTCCGCCGCCACGTTGCCGCCGCCGACCACGGCCACGTCCTGTCCCTTATAAAAGAAGCCGTCGCAGGTGGCGCAGGCCGACACGCCCTTGCCGCGCAATCGCTCCTCGCTCGGCAGGCCGAGGTAGCGCGCCGAGGCGCCGGTGGCGATGATGACGGCATCCGCCGTGTAGGCGCGCTCGCCGCCCTGCAGGCGCAACGGGCGGCCGGAGAAATCCACGCTGCCGACGTGGTCGAGGAGCATCTCCACCTGCAGCCGTGCGGCGTGCTCGCGCAGTTGCTCCATGAGCTGCGGTCCCTGCAGTCCCTCGGTGCCACCCGGCCAGTTGTCGACCTCGGTGGTCGTCATGAGCTGGCCACCGGGCGTCATGCCGGTGATGAGCAGCGGCTGCAGGTTGGCGCGCGCCGCGTAGACGGCCGCCGTGTAACCGGCCGGCCCCGAGCCGAGGATGATCAGGCGTGCGTGTCGGGCGTCGGCCATGCGGGGTCCTCTCGGCAGGCGGCGGGTATCGGCGGCGGGCGCAGCGCGAGGTGTCGGCCGCCACCGCAACGCGCGCTAGTGTAGGGAGAATTGTTTTTTGCTGCTATCATCCGCCGCAACTGCTTTGGCGCAGAAGCAGTTGACGTTCCGTGTTGTCGCGACACCTGAAGTGAGCAGAGCAGCCCGCCTCGAAGGCGACAGTTTGCCGACGGCACCCACGGCCAACGCGTTGCGTGAAGCAGCGCTGTGGGTGCTCGGCGCGCTCGCGCTCATCATGCTCGCGGCGCTGTTCAGCTACGACCCGCGCGATCCCGGTTTCAGCCACACGGGCGACGGCTTCCCGGTACGCAACCAGATCGGTGCCGGGGGCGCCTGGTTCGCCGACATCGCCTACAGCCTGTTCGGCGGCCCGGCCTATCTGCTGCCGCTGATGGCGGGGCTGGCCGGCTGGCTGCTGTTCTCCCTGCGCCGCGTGCCGGGTCCGGTGGACCGCACGGTGCTCGCCACGCGCTTCGGTGGTTTCCTGCTGACGCTCTTCACCAGCTGCGGGCTTGCCACGCTGCACTTCGCCGCCGGGCTGCTGCCGCAGTCGGCGGGCGGTGCGCTCGGCGAACTCGTCGGCCGCGGCCTTGCCGGCACGCTTGGCATCACCGGCGCCACGCTGCTCCAGTTGTCGCTGTGGCTGGCGGGTGTCTCGGTGTTCACCGGCATCTCCTGGCTCGCGGTCATGGACCGGACAGGCCGGTTCGTGCTCGACGGCATCGAGCAGTTGCGCCAGCGTGTGCGCGCCCTGCGCGAGCGCGCCGTCATGAAGCAGGCGCAGGAACAGCGCCAGGAAGTGGTGCGCGCGGAACGCAGGAAAGTCGCGAAGAAGCCGCCGCCGAAGATCGAACCGGTGGTGGCCGCGCCCGAGCCCGGCATGCGCGTGCAGCAGGAGCGCCAGGCCCACATGTTCGCCGACCAGCCGGTGGCGGGCGAGCTGCCGCCGCTTTCGCTGCTCGACGATGCCCCGCCGCACGGGCCCGGTTACTCCACCGAGGCGCTGGAAGCGATGTCGCGGCTGGTGGAGCTGAAGCTGCGCGACTTCGGCGTCGAGGTCGAGGTCGTCTCCGTCCACCCCGGCCCGGTGGTGACGCGCTTCGAGCTGAATCCGGCACCGGGCGTGAAGGTGAGCCAGATCAGCGGTCTCGCCAAGGACCTGGCGCGCTCGCTCTCGGCGATCAGCGTGCGCGTGGTCGAGGTCATTCCCGGCAAGTCCACCGTCGGCCTGGAAATTCCCAACGAGTCGCGCGAGCTGGTCACGCTCGGCGACATCCTGCGCTCCAAGGCCTATGAGGAGATGCCCTCGCCGCTGACGCTCGCGCTCGGCAAGGACATCAGCGGCAAGTCGGTGGTCGCCGACCTGCAGCGCATGCCGCACCTGCTGATCGCGGGTACCACCGGCTCGGGCAAGAGCGTCGGCATCAACGCCATGGTGCTCAGCCTGCTCTACAAGGCGCGCCCCGACGAGGTGCGCCTGATCATGGTCGACCCGAAGATGCTCGAGCTTTCGGTCTACCAGGGCATCCCGCACCTGCTCTGCCCGGTGGTCACGGACATGAAGGATGCGGCCAACGCGCTGCGCTGGTGCGTGGTGGA
>JADZBS010000135.1 GCA_020851975.1 Gammaproteobacteria bacterium
ACTCGCGGCAGAGGTCGACGGTGGCGTCCGGCAGCCAGGTGTTGAACTGGTCGAAGGCCTTCTGGCCGGCATACACCTCGACCCAGTGGATCTTCTTCCTGCCCGCGTAGGATTTCTCCACGGCCGCGTCGAGGACGCGCACCGAAGCGCGCCAGATGTCCGGCCCGGTGCCATCGCCTTCGATGAACGGGATGATCGGGTTGTCGGGGACGGTGAGCTTGCCGTTGTGGATGCTGATCTTCGCGCCGCCCGCAGGGACGGTGATCTTCGGCTCGGCCATGGGCTGTGGACTCCTTGGGGATTGCGACAGGCACCGCCGGCGGCCAGCCTGCCGGCCGGCTCGCGGGGGTACCCGGTGAAAGGCCGCCAATTATCATGGCTTTGCTGCGGCGGGACAACCCGTCCGGTCAGGCCGGCGCCCCCTCCCTCCCGCCCCCCCCGTAGGAGCGACGCCAGTCGCGACGATTGCCGGCAGAACGCCCGATCGAAGCCCCGTAGGAGCGACGCCAGTCGCGACCTCTTCGCGACCTCTTGAACGACCGCTGCTGTGTATCTCCCCGGTGAGGTTGTTGTTTTCGGGAGGTCCGTCGGGGCAGGTAAAGAAGGGGGTCGCGAAGAGGTCAAGAGAAGAGGGTGGCGAAGAGGTCGCGAAGAGGGTCGCGACGAGGTCGCGAAGAGGGTCGCGACTGGCGTCGCTCCTACAGGGGGGGAGGGTGCGGGCTCAGTTCTGCCAGGCGAACTCGAGATAGAGCTCGCGCTCGCGGCCGGGGAAGTAGCGGTAGCTGCCGAAGGCAAAGTCGGCGCGCTCGGCGTAGAACTCGTCGGCGAGGTTGTTCAGGCGAAGCGTCAGCGTCCAGCGCTCGGTCGCCTGCCAGGCGGCGCGCAGGTTGAGCAGGTCGTGGCCGCTGTACTGCGCGGTGTTGGCGGCATCGAGAAAGTGGTCGCCGACGTGCACCCACTCGATCTCCGCCAGCGCCCGGCCGGTGTCGTAGCCGGCGCGTGCACTCGCGAGCGTGCGTGGTGCGGTGTCGATGTCATTGCCCGTCGCGATGCGTTCGCCGCCGGGCGTGAGGCTGTCGAAGTCGTAGGTCTGCCTCGACCAGGTGCCGGCCAGGCTGGCGTACAGGCCGGACGGCAGCCGGGCATCGGCCTGCAGCTCGACCCCGACGTGCTTCGACCGCCCGTCGCTGACGTTGAAACGATTGGCATCCTGCAGGATCGCGTTGCGTTTGGTCATGGCGAAGGCAGCCAGTTCCAGCCTTGTCGCAGCGGTTTCGCGGTGCAGGCCGAGTTCGATGCTGTCGAGTTGCTCGGAGTCGAGGTCGGCCAGCGCCTGGCCGGCCTGCAGCCGATAGAGTTCCGCAGCCTGCGGCGGGCGAAAGCCGCGCGCGAGACTGACGTAACCCGAGACCTCGCGCGTGAAGCGGTAGAGCAGCGCCGCGCTCGGGGCCACGTTGAGGAAGTCGTCGCTGCGGTCGGCCGGGCGGCTGAAGCGGCACGGGGCCGGCGTGCACGGCGTGCCGTCGTCGCGTGTGTCGCCGTCGCGCATGCGGTTGTCGTAGTCGTAGCGCATGACCTCGACGCGCAGGCCGAGCTGCAGCGCCAGCGCCGCGGTGAGCGGCCACTGCAGCCGCGCATACGTTCCGCCGATGTAGCTCGAGGCGTCGTAATCGTAGTGCCAGCCTGGCGGGATGGTGCCGATCCCGGACTCGCCAGGCTGGAACTCCTCGAGTTCGCCGCGGGCGATCTCCAGGTCCAGCCCGGCCGTGAAGCGCCGCCCGGCACCGAGGTCGTGCGTCGATGCAAGCATCAGGCCGCCGCTCACCTGGCCGTTTTCCTCCCGCGGCTGGCCGGGCAGGAAGTGTTGCAGGAAATCCATGCGCGAGCGGCGCAGGTAGGCGCGCAGGTCGGTCCCAGCCCAGGCGTGGCCGGCGGCCGGCACCCAGTGCAGCGCCAGGCGCTGGCTGTCGGCGTCGCGATAGGCCTCCGGGTTCTCGTTCGCCGTGCGCCGTGCCGGGTCCTCGTAGGCGCGGTAGCCGCTGATGAAGCCGGCGGTCTCCTGGTCAAGCACCGTGCCGGCGAACGCGAGCTCCAGCTCACCCGCCTCGGTGCGGTGGCGCCATTTCGCAAAGCCCTTCGCCTGTTCGTAGCCGGCATCCGCCCGGAAATCGCCGTCGTGGTCGACGACCAGGCCGCCCGCCAGCGCATCGCCGCCCAGTGTCCCGTCGCCCTGCAGCCGCGTGCGCCAGTAGTGGTGCGGCCCCCATTCGATGCCAGCCGCCGTGCCGGGTCGTGCCCCGGGCTCCGGCAGCAGGAAGTTCAGCGTGCCGTGCAGGCCGTTGGCCCCGTACGTCGCGCTCGACGGACCGCGCACGACTTCCAGGGCGCTCGCCAGTTCGCTGTTGGCTTCGAAGAGTTCGTTCACGTTGCAGAACCCGGCCGGGCGAATCGGGATGCCGTCCTCGAGGACGAGGAATGCGCCACAGGAGCCGGGACCGGTCAGCACCGGCGAACGGATCGAGGGCAGGCTCTCCTGCTCGGTCCCGCGCGCGAGCCAGGTGCCGGCCGCCTGGGAGCCGAGCTGCGAGACATGCGTCGCGCCGAGCAGCCGGATCCGCTGCGCCTCGATGCGCGCCGTGTTGCCCGCCAGGTCGAGCATCGCCGCCGGCTCGCGCCCCGCGGTGACGACGAGCTGCGGCACCAGCGCCGCCATCGCGCCTACCGGCGTCAGAACCGCGAGCAGCAGCGCACCGGCGCAGTGTGCCGCGGCGACAGCCGGGCGTGTCGAGCCCGTGACGCGAGCAGCAGCGACAGCCGGGCGAGGGGTGG
>JADZBS010000136.1 GCA_020851975.1 Gammaproteobacteria bacterium
ACCTCAGGTTGATCGTCGGCATGAAGGTCGAGTAAGTGATCGCGCGCCTGGCGCAGACGGCGCGCGCCGCCGGCATCCACATGATCGTCGCCACCCAGCGTCCGTCGGTGGACGTGATCACCGGCCTCATCAAGGCCAACATTCCCTGCCGCATCGCCTTCCAGGTCTCGGCCAAGGTGGACTCGCGCACCATCCTCGACCAGGGCGGTGCCGAGAGCCTGCTCGGCCACGGCGACATGCTGTTCATGGCGCCCGGCACGGGGGCCCCGCTGCGCGTGCACGGGGCCTTCGTCTCCGACCAGGACGTGCACCGCATCGCCGGCCGCCTGAAGGGTGCCGGCGAGCCACGCTACCTCGACGAGGTGCTCGAAGGCCCGTCCATCGCCATCCCCGGGATTTCCGGCGAGGCAGCCGAGGGCAGCGGCGGGGAGGGCGACGGCGAGGCCGACCCGCTCTACGACCAGGCGGTGCGCATCGTCGCCGAGACGCGCCGTGCCTCGGTCTCCGGCATCCAGCGGCGGCTGAAGATCGGCTACAACCGCGCCGCGCGCCTGGTGGAGACCATGGAGCAGGCGGGCCTGGTCGGGCCGTTGCAGTCGAACGGCTTCCGTGAAGTGCTGGCGCCCCCGCCGCCGGCCGACTGATTCCCGTGCGCCGCGCCGTCCTCCTCCTGCCGGCCCTGCTGCTGGCCGCATTCGCACCCGCCGTGCCGGCCGCCGGGCCCGAGCCGGGTCTCGCCGTTCTCGAGGCCTTCCTCGACCGCGTGCGCACGCTCACGGCGGATTTCCGCCAGGAGACGGTCGACGCCGATGGCCAGGTCGTCGAGACCACGCGCGGCGAACTCGCGCTGCAGCGTCCGGGCCGGTTCCGCTGGGATTACCGCGAACCGTTCGAGCGCCTGGTGCTCGCCGATGGCGAACGGCTCTGGCTCTACGAAGCCGACCTCGAGCAGGTGACGGTGCGCGCCCTCGGTGCCGGGCTCGGCGAGACGCCCGCGGCACTGCTCACCGGCGAGCGCTCGGCGCTCGAGCGCTTCGAGCTGGTCACGAGCTGGCGCGGCGAGGACCTCGCCTGGGTCAGGCTCGCGCCGCGCTCGGCCGATGCCGACTTCGAGTCGGTTGCGATCGGCTTCGCCGGCACCACGCCGGTGCGCTTCGAGCTTGCCGACCGACTCGGGCAACAGACCCGCATCGTGTTCTCCGACGTGAAGCTGAACCCGGCACTGCCCGACAGCCGCTTTCGCTTCGAGCCGCCACCGGGCGTGGACGTGATCCGCGAGGGCGTGCCGTGACGGCGGCGCCGGCCGGCCGTGATCGTGCCAGGCGATGGGCCTGAACGTGCAGCCGCTGCGCTACCGCTGGTTCTGGCTCGGTAGCGGCACCGTCCTCGTGGCGCTGGTCCTCATCGCGGCCCTGGCACCGACGGGTGGCGTTCCGCCGTTCGCGCTCTCCGACAAGCTTCTGCACTTCGCGACCTTTGCCTTCCTGACGGTATGGTTCCTCGGCATGGTCGAGCCGCGGCTGGTCTGGCGCGTGCTGGTGGCGCTCGTCCTCTACGGATTGCTGATCGAGATCCTGCAGCGCTTCACGCCCTATCGATCCAGCGAAGCCTGGGATCTCGTGGCCGACGTCGCCGGCGTCGGCACCGGCTGGCTGCTCGCCGCCACCAGCCTGCGCGGCTGGTGCGGCCGCGTGGAGGCGCTGCTCGCGCCGGCGCGGGACGACGATGGCCGGCGGCGCTGAGCCGGGCGGCGCACCGCCCGCCTGGCAACCGCTCGCCGACCGCCTGCGGCCGCGCAACCTCGCCGAGGTCGTCGGCCAGCAGCACCTGCTCGGGCCCGGCAAGCCGCTCACCGGGCTGATCGAGGCGCGGCCGCTGCACTCCGCCGTGCTCTGGGGCCCGCCCGGCACGGGCAAGACCACGCTCGCGCGCCTCGTCGCCCAGGCAGCCGGCGCGCGCTTCGTGGCCCTGTCGGCAGTGCTGGCCGGCGTGAAGGACGTGCGCGAGGCGGTGGCCGCCGCGCAGGGTGAGCGCGAGCGGCCGACGGTACTCTTCCTCGACGAGGTGCACCGCTTCAACAAGGCCCAGCAGGACGCCTTCCTGCCGTTCGTCGAGGACGGCACCGTGGTGTTCATCGGCGCCACCACGGAGAACCCGTCCTTCGAACTCAACAACGCGCTCCTGTCGCGGGCGCGGGTGTACGTGCTGAAGCCGCTCGAGACGGCCGATCTCGTCACGCTGCTGCGCCGGGCGCTCGCCGACCCGGAGCGCGGCCTCGGCGAGCCCGCGCTCGCCGTGAGCGAGGCAGCGCTCCTGCGCCTCGCCGAAGCCGCCGACGGCGACGCGCGCCGCGCACTGAACCTGCTCGATCTCGCCGCCGGCGTGGCCCGCGCGGCCGATGCCGGCGCGAGGAGCATCGCCGACGACACCGTGGCCGAGGTCGTCGCCGGCGGCTGGCGGCGTTTCGACCGCGGCGGCGACGTCTTCCACGACCAGATCTCGGCATTGCACAAGTCCGTTCGCGGCTCCGACCCGGACGCGGCCCTCTACTGGTTCGCGCGCATGCTCGATGGCGGCTGCGACCCGCGCTACCTCGCCCGGCGCCTGGTGCGCATGGCGGTGGAGGACATCGGGCTCGCCGACCCGCGCGCGCTCACGCTCACGCTCGAAGCCTGGGATGCCTACGAGCGGCTCGGCAGCCCGGAGGGCGAACTCGCGCTCGCCCAGGCAGTGGTGTTCCTCGCCTGCGCGGCCAAGAGCAACGCCGTCTACGTCGCCTTCGATGCCGCCCGGGAGGAGGCCGCCCGCCACGGCTCGCTCGACGTGCCCCTGCACCTGCGCAACGCCCCGACAAGGCTCATGAAGAGCCTCGGCCACGGCGCCGGCTACCGCTACGCCCATGACGAGCCGGACGCCTTCGCCGCCGGCGAGAGCTACTTCCCGCCCGGGCTCGGCGAGCGGCACTACTACCAGCCCGCCGGGCGCGGCATGGAAGGGCGCATCGCCGAGAAGCTGCGGGAGCTGCGCGACCGCAACCGCGCCGCCCGCGCTCCCGGCAAATCCTGACGGAACCGCCGCCGGGCGCACCCGGTTAGAATGCGCGCCTGCAGGGCGCCGCCGGCGCCGGAGTGAACCGACCATGCTCGACCCCCGCCTGTTGCGCAGCGAGACCGAACAGGTGCGCGCCAACCTCGCGCGCCGCGGCTTCGTCTTCGACACGGCCGCCTATCTCGCCCTCGAGGAGCGCCGTCGCGGACTGCAGCTGCGCGTGGAGCAGCTGCGCAACGAGCGCAACGTCAGGAGCAAGGGCATCGGCCGGGCCAAGGCGCAGGGCGCCGACATCGCCCCGCTTCTCGCCGAGGTCGAGCACCTCGGCAGCGCGCTCGCCGCCGCCGAGGCGGAACTCGACGCCGTGCAGGCGCAGCTGGAGACGCTGCAGCTCGGGCTGCCGAACCTGCTCGACGAGGCCGTGCCCGACGGGCGCGACGAGAGCGCCAACCGCGAGCTGCGCCGCTCGGGCACGCCGCCGGCGTTCGATTTCACGCCGCTTGACCACGTCGACCTCGGCACGCGCCTCGGCCTGCTCGACTTCGAAGCGGCCGGCGCCATCGCCGGTGCGCGCTTTGCGGTGATGCGCGGGGCGCTCGCCCGCCTGCAGCGCGCGCTCATCCAGTTCATGCTCGACGTGCACACCACCGAGCACGGCTACACCGAGGCCTACGTGCCCTACCTCGCCAATGCCACGAGCCTGCAGGGCACCGGCCAGTTGCCGAAGTTCGAGGCCGATCTCTTCGCGGTGCAGGGTGAGACGAAGTTCTACCTGATCCCGACCGCCGAGGTGCCGCTCACCAACCTCGCGCGCGAGCGCATCCTGGAAGCGCGCGAGCTGCCGCTGAAGCTCACCGCGCACACGCCGTGCTTTCGCTCCGAGGCCGGCTCCTACGGCAAGGACACGCGCGGCATGATCCGCCAGCACCAGTTCGAGAAGGTGGAAATCGTGCAGGTGGTGCGCCCGGCCGATTCGGCTGCCGTGCTCGAGGAGCTCACCGGCCACGCCGAGACCATCCTGCAGCGGCTCGGGCTCGCCTACCGCGTCGTGGCGCTGTGCGCCGGCGACATCGGCTTCGGCTCGGCCCGGACCTACGACCTGGAGGTCTGGCTGCCGGGGCAGGGCAAGTACCGCGAGATATCCTCGTGCAGCAACTTCGGGGACTTCCAGGCGCGGCGCATGGGCGCGCGTTGGCGCAACCCGGCGACCGGCAAGCCCGAGCTGGTGCACACGCTGAACGGCTCGGGCGTGGCCGCCGGCCGTGCGCTGGTGGCGGTGATGGAAAACGGCCAGCGCGCCGACGGCGCCATCGTCGTGCCCGAGGTGCTGCGCCCCTACCTGGGCGGGCAGGCGCTGATCGGGCCGCCGCCGGCGTGAACGGGCGCGCCGGCTGCGCGCTGCTGCCCGCGGTGCTCGCCGCTGCGGCGGCACTCGCACCGGCCGCGGGCGCAGCGCCGCCGGCCCGGCGCAGCGCCCAGGCCGACGAGTACCACGGCCAGCGCGTCGCCGATCCCTACCGCTGGCTCGAAGACACGGCGAGCGAGGAGACCGTCGTCTGGATCGAGGCGCAGGACCGCTACGCGCGCCCGTACCTCGACGCGCTGCCGGCGCGGGCGCACTTCGCCGCGCGGCTGCGCGCGCTCCTCGACTACGAGCGCCACGGCCTGCCCCAGCAGCGCGGCGGGCAGATCGCCTACACCTACAACCGCGGCACCGACGACCAGGACAGCCTGTGGATCAGCACCGATCCGGCCGCGCGCGGCCGTCTCGTCGTCGATCCGCTGGCACTGCGGGCCGATGGCACCGTCGCCCTCGCCGACTTCGAACTGGCGCCCGACGGTTGCCACCTCGCCTACGCGCTCGCCGACGGCGGCAGCGACTGGACCACCTGGCGCGTGCACGATGTCGCCGCCGCGCGCGACCTGCCCGAGGTGCTCGCCGGCACCAAGTTCACGAATGTCGCCTGGGCGCGCAACGGGGCAGGCTTCTGGTACAGCCGCTACCCGGCGGGCCTCGCGCCCGGCAGCTGGGACGACGACCGCCAGGTCGCCATCTGGTACCACGCGCTCGGCACGCCGCAGGCCGCCGACCGGCCGGTCTACGCCATCGACGATCACCCGACCCGCAACCCGTACCCGCTGGCCACCGAGGACGGGCGCTATCTCGTCATCCGCGTCGAGGACGGCTATCGCGAGAGCGGGCTGCACGTCCTCGATCTCGGCTCGCCGGGCGCCGGCGTGGTGCGTCTGCTCGACCGCTGGGATGCGCGCTACGAATTCCTCGGCAACGTCGGGCCCGTGTTCTACGTGCACACCACGCAGGGTGCGCCGAACGGGCGCATCGTCGCCATCGATACGCGTGCCCCGGACCCCGCACGCTGGCGGGAAGTCGTGGCCCCGACGACGACGGCGATCGCCGAGGCGACGCTCGTCGGCGGGCGGCTCATCGTGCAGTACGTCGCCGACGTGCGCTCGCGCGTGCGGGTCTTCGGTCTCGACGGCACGCAGTCGCGCGACGTGCCATTGCCCGGCGCCGGCACCGCCGCCGGCTTCGCCGGCGAGGCGCAGGACGCGGTGACCTATTTCTCCTACACGGATTTCACCACGCCGCGCGCCGTGTACCGCTACGAGGTCGCGAGCGGGCGCATCACGCCCTGGCGCGTACCGGCCGGCGGGCTCGACCCGGGCGCCTACGTCACCCGCCAGGTGCGCTACCGCAGCCGCGACGGCACCGAGGTGCCGATGACCCTGGTGCGCCGGCGCGATGCGCCCGCCAACCGCCCGCTGCCCACCGTGCTCTACGGCTACGGCGGCTTCAACGTCTCGCTGCTGCCCGCCTACTCGGCGAGCCGCGCCGCCTGGATCGAAGCCGGCGGGCTCTACGCCGTGGCCAACCTGCGCGGCGGCGGGGAGTTCGGCGAGGCCTGGCACGAGGCCGGCACGCGGCTCGCCAGGCAGAATGTGTTCGACGACTTCATCGCCGCCGCCGAGTGGCTGCTCGCCGCCGGCGAGACCACGCGCGGGCAGCTCGCCATCCAGGGCGCGAGCAACGGCGGGCTGCTGGTCGGCGCCGTGCTGAACCAGCGGCCCGAACTTTTCGCCGCGGCCGTCCCGGGCGTGGGCGTCATGGACATGCTGCGCTACCAGCTCGCCAGCGCCAACGCGCGGCAGTGGTCGAGCGACTACGGGCTGAGCGAGGTGCCGGAGGAATTCCGTGCGCTGGTGCGCTACTCCCCGCTGCACAACATGGTGGCGGGCACCTGCTACCCGCCGACGCTGGTCATGGCCGACGCCAACGACGACCGTGTCGCCCCCTGGCACAGCTACAAGTACGCGGCGGCCCTGCAGCACGCCCAGGGCTGCGCGAAGAATCCCGTGCTGATCCGCATCGAGCGGCGCGCCGGCCACGGCGCCGGCGCCGCGCTCGGCAAGCTGATCGACGAGTACGCCGACCAGTGGGCCTTCATCGCCGTGGCCACGGGCCTCGACCTCGAAATCAGCGCTGCAGGCGCTCGAGTGCCGCGCGAATGACGGCGGCGTCCATCTGGTCCCTGGGTCGCACGCCCTGCTTGGTGCGCAGGAGGCCCTGAAGGTCCAGCACGCGGACCATCACACCGTCGATATCCAGCTCGATGATGTGCGGCACCATCTCCTGCCAGCTCAGCCCGGCGACAGCCGGCATCACGTCGACCGTGAACTCGTCGTTGATGCGGATGGCATGGCGTTGATCACTGGCGAACACGTCCGGCTCGGTCGCGAGTTCCGCGGCTGCACCGTCCGGCAGCCGTGACAGTGCCTCGATCCAGCGGCGCGCATTGGCGGCCGATGGCTCGACGAGGATGTCGATGTCCTCGGAGAAGCGGTTGAACCCGTGGGCGGCAATGGCGTAACCGCCCACCAGCGCGTACTCGACGCCCGCCTCGGTCAGGTAACGCGCCAGCGTCCTGACGTCATCCCACGTCGCCGGCCGCGTGTATTGCATCAGCGCAACCGCTGCCGCTCCACGACGAGGTCGACGGTCCAACGCAACCGGTCGGCCTGCATCTCCTCGGCGGAGTCGTAACGGAACACGCCTTTCGGCGCCCGCGTGCGATAGCGTGCGTTACTCGCCACGGCGGCACGATCGGCGGCCGACATTGGCTGGCCATCGCGCGGCTGGCGCCGGCCGACGGTCCGCTGGATGGGTTGCTGGTCAACCGTGGAGCTCATGGGCTGGCATTATAGACGTGCCGCTGCCTCCCGCTTGCGGCCGCCCGGGGGCGGGGCCACAATCGGCGCCGCCGCGCGCAGGCTGTGCGGCGCAGGATGCAGGGACACACGGAGAGGTGGCAGAGCGGTCGATTGCGGCGGTCTTGAAAACCGCTAGGGACTCACGTCCCTCGGGGGTTCGAATCCCTCCCTCTCCGCCAGGCCCACGCGCGACATGACCAGTCACGGAACGACCATCGATGGCGCCGAGCTGACCGCCTTCCTGCAGCAGCTCAATGCCCACACCCTGCTGTTGCGCTGCCTTGGCGCGCTCGCCGAGCAGGGCATCGCCGACCGGCTCGCGCCGGGGGCGAAGACGGCCGCGGAACTCGCCACCGGCGCCGGCCTGCACGAGGAGACGCTCTACCGGCTGCTGCGTTTCGCCGCCGCTCACGGTGTCTTCCGCGAGGACGAGGCCGGGCGCTTCCACCTCACGCCGCTCGCCGAAGGGCTGCGCATCGGCGTGCCCGGCTCGGTGCGCGACCGCCTGCGCCGGCCCTGGCAGGACCTCATCTGGCGCACCTACGAGCGCGTGCCCGACATGCTGCGCACGGGCGAGCCGGCTTTCGAGCTGGCGCACGGCCATTCCTTCTTCGAGTACCTCGCCGGCCAGCCGGAGCTGAACACCGCCTTCGACCGCACCATGGCGCGGGTCTCGCAGCTCGAAAATCCGATCATCGCCGCCAGCTACCCCTTCGAGCGCCACGCCTGGGTGGTCGACGTCGGCGGCGGCCAGGGCGGGCTGCTCGCCGCCGTGCTCGACCGCCACCCGGCCGTGCACGGCGTGCTGTTCGACCAGCCGCAGGTGCTCGCCGCGCCCGAGGCGCTCGCCGACGCGCGCTTCGCCGGACGCTGGGAGGCGGCCACCGGTGACTTCTTCCGCAGCATCCCGCCGGGTGGCGACCTGTACCTGCTGAAACGCATCCTCCACGACTGGGACGACGCCCGGGCGCTCGCCATCCTCGCCGCCTGCCGCGAGGCGCTGCGCGGGCAGGCGCGTCTCCTGGTCGTCGACGCCGTGATGAAGCCCGGCAACGAGCCCGACCCCAACAAGTTCCTCGACGTCAACATCATGGCGCTCAACGGCGGGCGCGAACGCACCGCCGAGGAGTTCCGCGCGCTCGCCGCCGAGGCCGGCCTGAGCGTGCTCGGCATCACGCCGCTGCCGGCCCCGGCCACGCTCTCGCTCATCGAGATGGGCCTCGCCTGAGGCCGCGGCACCGTGACCTTGGCGCGGCTGCGCC
>JADZBS010000137.1 GCA_020851975.1 Gammaproteobacteria bacterium
ACGCCGTGCTGGCGCTGATGGACAACCCGGACATCACGCTCGCCGAACTGATCAAGCTGGTTCCGGGGCCGGACTTCCCGACCGCCGGCATCATCAATGGCACGCTCGGCGTCTACGAGGCCTATGCCCGCGGTCGCGGCCGCTGCCACGTGCGTGCCCGCACCCACGTCGAGCCCATCGACGACAAGGGTCGCGAGGCGATCATCGTCACCGAGCTGCCCTACCAGGTGAACAAGGCGCGGCTCATCGAGAAGATCGCCGAGCTGGTGCGCGACAAGAAGATCGAGGGCATCAGCGAACTGCGTGACGAGTCCGACAAGGACGGCATGCGCATCGTGATCGAGCTGCGGCGAGGCCAGCTTTCCGATGTCGTGCTGAACAATCTCTTCGCGCAGACGCCGCTCGAGACCGTGTTCGGCATCAACATGGTGGCCCTGCGCGACGGGCGGCCGCGGCTGCTCACGCTGCGCGAGATGCTCGAGGCCTTCCTGCGCCATCGGCGCGAAGTGGTCACGCGGCGCACGATTTTCGACCTGCGCAAGACGCGCGAGCGTGCCCACATCCTCGAGGGCCAGGCGGTGGCGCTCGCCAGCATCGACGAGGTGATCGCCGTCATCAAGGCCTCCGCCTCGCCGGCGGCTGCGCGCGAAGCGCTGGTGTCGCGCACCTGGGCGCCCGGGGCCGTGACCGGCATGCTCGCCCGGGCCGGCGAAGTGACCACCCGGCCGGCCGACATCGGCGGCGAATTCGGGCTGGTCGAGGCTGGCTACCGGCTCTCGCCCGTGCAGGCACAGGCGATCCTGGAGTTGCGGCTGCACCGACTGACGGCGCTCGAGCAGGACAAGATCATCGAAGAGTACCGCGGGTTGCTCGATGCGATCCGCGAGTTCACCGCGATCCTGCAGAACCCGGACCGGCTCCTGGCCGTGATCCGCGCGGAACTGGCCGATATCCGCGAGCGTTTCGCCGACCCCCGGCGCACGGAGATCGTCGAGAGCCACGAGAGCCTGTCCATGGAGGACCTGGTGCCCGAGGAGGACGTCGTGGTGACGCTCTCCCATGGCGGTTACGCGAAGGCTCAGAGCCTGACCGACTACCAGGTGCAGCGCCGCGGCGGCCGCGGCCGTACGGCGGCGCGCGTCAAGGACGAGGATTTCATCGACAAGCTGTTCGTTGCCAACACGCACGACACCCTGTTGTGCTTCACGAGCCTCGGGCGGCTGTTCTGGCTGAAGGTCTACCAGGTGCCGCGGGCGAGCCGCGAGGCGCGTGGCCGGCCCATCGTCAACCTGCTGCCGCTGGAGGAGGGCGAGCGGGTCAACGCCGTGCTGCCGATCCGCGACTTCGAGCCCGAAAAGTACATTTTCATGGCCACCAGCCAGGGCATCGTCAAGAAGACCAGCCTCGAGGCGTTCTCCCGGCCCCGCAATGCGGGCATCCGCGCGGTGGAGCTGCACGACAACGACCGCCTCGTCGATGTCGCCATCACCGACGGTCGCTGCGACATCCTGTTGTGCTCGAGTTCCGGCAAGGCCATCCGCTTCCACGAGGGCGACGTGCGGCCGATGGGGCGTACGGCAGCAGGGGTGCGCGGGATCCGTCTCGGCGACGACCACGAAGTCATCGCGCTGCTGATCGCCGCCACCGGCGACATCCTGACGGCCACGGAGAACGGCTTCGGCAAGCGCACGCCGATGGCGGAGTTCCCGGTGCAGGGCCGCGGCGGGCAAGGCGTCATCGGCATCCAGACCTCGGACAGGAACGGGCGCATGGTCGGGGCCATCCAGGTCGACCCGGGCGATGAGGTCGTGCTGATCAGTTCGGTCGGCACGCTGGTGCGGACCGCCGTGGACGAGATCTCCCAGCAGGGTCGCAACACCCAGGGCGTGCGCCTCATCCGGCTCGACGAGGGCGAGCGGCTGGTGGGGCTCGACCGCATCATCGCGTTGTCCGACGACGACGACCAGGCGTAACGAACCGACGACGGATACTTCGCTGCGGGCGCCGCCCGCGGCTCTTCACCACTGACCGGAGGCATTGGGAGAGACATGGGTCGGATCTTCAATTTCAGCGCAGGCCCGGCGGCCCTGCCGCTGGAGGTGCTCGAGCAGGCGCAGGCCGAGATGCTCGACTGGAACGGACGCGGCGCTTCGGTGATGGAGATCAGCCACCGCAGCAAGGCCTTCATCAAGGTAGCCGAGCAGGCCGAGGCCGACGTGCGCGAACTGCTGGGCGTGCCGCAGGACTACGCGGTGCTGTTCCTGCAGGGCGGCGCCACGCAGCAGTTCGCCCTGCTGCCGATGAACCTCGCTGGCGCCGACCAGGCGGTCGACTATGTCGTCACCGGGCAGTGGTCGAAGAAGGCTGCCTCGGAGGCGAAGATCCTGCGACGGACCAACGTCGTGGCCGACGGTGCGGCGGGCAACTACACCGCCGTGCCCGAGCGGGCTGGCTGGAAACTGACCCCGGGTGCCGCCTACGTGCACTACTGCCCGAACGAGACCATCGGCGGGCTCGAATTCCACACCGTGCCCGATGTGGGCGACGTGCCGCTCGTCGCCGACATGTCCTCGACCATCATGTCGCGACCGGTGGACGTGAAGCGTTTCGGCGTGATCTACGCCGGGGCGCAGAAGAACATCGGCCCGGCCGGGCTGGTGCTGATGATCATCCGCCGCGACCTGCTCGAGCGCGTGGCCGACACGGTGCCCAACATCCTGCGCTACGCAGCCCAGGCGAAGGAGGGCTCGATGCTGAACACGCCGGCCACCTATTCCTGGTATGTCGCCGGCCTGGTGTTTGCCTGGCTGAAGCGTCGCGGCGGGCTCGCGGCCATGGCCGAGATCAATAGCCGCAAGGCCGGGAAGCTCTACCGCGCCATCGACGAGTCCGGCTACTACAGCAACCCGGTCGAACGGGCCAGCCGTTCGTGGATGAACGTGCCCTTCACGCTGCCGCGTCCGGAACTCGATGCCGCCTTCCTCGCCGAGGCGGAGAAGGCCGGGCTCGCCGAGCTCAAGGGTCATCGCTCGGTGGGCGGCATGCGCGCCAGCATCTACAACGCCATGCCGGAGGCGGGCGTGGATGCCCTGATCCAGTTCATGGCTGATTTCGCCCGGCGCAACGGTTAGGCGCCGGTCATCACGGGACCGAGACGATGTACAAGATTCTCACGCTGAACAACATCGCGGTGCAGGGCCTTGCCCGGCTGCCGCGTGAGCGCTACGAGGTGGCCTCCGAGATCGGCCATCCGGACGCCATCATGGTGCGCTCCGCCAAGATGCACGACATGGAGATTCCCGCTTCGGTGCTGGCCATCGGCCGGGCTGGCGCCGGGACCAACAACATCCCGGTCGACAAGCTCTCGAAGTGCGGCGTGCCGGTGTTCAATGCCCCGGGTGCCAACGCCAATGCCGTCAAGGAGCTGGTACTCGCCGGCATGCTGCTCGCGGCGCGCAACCTCTGCCATGCCTGGGACTTCACCCGTGCCCTGCCGGGCGAAGGTGCCGAGCTCGACAAGGCGGTGGAGGCCGGCAAGAAGAAATTCGTCGGTTACGAACTGCCGAGCCGCACGCTCGGCGTGGTCGGGCTCGGTGCGATCGGCGTGCAGGTGGCGAACGCGGCGCTGGCGCTCGGCATGCGCGTCATCGGCTTCGATCCGCAGATCACGATCGACCGCGCTTGGGAGCTGTCGTCCGGCGTCGAGAAGGCGCGCAGCCTCGACGAACTCTTCAGCCGCGCCGACGTCGTCACCGTGCACGTGCCGCTGGTCGAAGCCACGCGCGCGCTGGTCAGCGAGGCCCGCATCCGGCTCATGCCCGGCCAGGGCGTGATCCTCAACTTCGCCCGCGGCGAGATCGCCGACGAGGCCGCAGTACTCGCCGCGCTTGCTTCCGGCAAGCTGCAGGCTTACGTGTGCGACTTCCCGAGCCGCAGGCTCATGGCCGAGCCGAAGGTCATCGCACTGCCGCACCTCGGGGCGTCCACCGAGGAGGCCGAAGTCAATTGCGCGGTCATGGTGGCCGACACCCTGCGCGGTTACCTCGAGAATGGCCTGGTGCGTCACTCGGTCAATTTCCCGGATGCCGACATGCCGCGCATGGATGCGCACCGCATCACGGTGGTCAATGCCAACGTGCCGAACATGGTCGGGCAGATCTCCGGCTGCCTCGGCGACGCGGGCCTGAACATCGCCGACCTGTTGAACAAGAGCCGCGGCAACCTGGCCTATACCATCGTCGACCTCGACGGCACGCCATCGCCGGCGTTGCTGGCGAAGATCCGCGCCATCGACGGCGTGCTCGGGGTTCGCGACCTCGGCCGGCCACAGGCTGCCTGAGTCAGGACGGGGCGCCATGGCGAGGAAACCGCGAACCCGCAAGGCCAACACGACGACCGGCGACCTGACATCGATGCGCCGGAGCATCGACTCGCTCGACGAGCAGATTGCGCGGCTGATCAGCGAGCGGGCGCGCTGGGCGCAGAAGGTGGCGCTCGCCAAGGGCAAGCCCGGCGAAGTGCGTGCCGTCGACTATTTCCGGCCCGAGCGTGAGGCCGAGGTGCTGCGCGGCGTGGTGGCCCGCAACGACGGGCCGCTCACCAACGAAGAGATGGTGCGGCTGTTTCGCGAGATCATGTCCGCCTGCCTGGCCCAGGAGGAACCGCTGAAGGTCGGCTATCTCGGCCCGGAGGGCACCTTCAGCCAGTCGGCGGTCTACAAGCACTTCGGCCACTCGGTGCGTGCGCTGCCGCTGGCCACCATCGACGAGGTGTTCCACGAGGTCGAGTCAGGCACTGCCGACTTCGGTGTGGTGCCGATCGAGAACTCCACCGAGGGAACGGTCAACCACACGCTCGACATGTTCCTCACCTCGCCGCTGAAGATCTGCGGCGAGGTGGAGCTGCGTGTGCGCCAGCACCTGCTCGGCACGATGAAATCGCTCGACAAGATCGCCCGCGTGTGTGCTCACCCGCAGTCGCTCGCCCAGTGCCGCGCCTGGATCAAGGAGTACCTGCCGGCAGTGCCGCTGGTGGAGGTTGCCAGCAATGCCGAGGGTGCGCGCCGCGCGCGTGACGAGGCAGGTACTGCGGCAATCGCGGGCGATGCGGCCGCGGAGGTCTACGGCCTCGGCAAGCTCGTGGCCGACATCGAGGACCGGCCCGACAACACCACGCGCTTCCTCGTGATCGGCAGGAAGCTCCTCGCGCGCAGCGGCGTCGACCGCACGACGCTCCTGATTTCGAGCAGCAAGACCGACGATCCCGGCGCGCTGCATCGGTTGCTCACGCCACTCGCCGAGCAGAAGGTCAACATGACGCGCATCGAGTCGCGCCCATCGCGACGGCGCAAGTGGCACTACGTCTTCTTTCTCGATGTCGATGGCCACGCTGAGGACCCGGCACTGGCCCGTGCGCTGAAGCGGCTGCAGCGCGAGGCCGACCTGTTCCGCGTGCTCGGCTCCTATCCCAAGGCCATCCTCTAGGCCGCGCATGCTCCGGCACGGATTGTCCGCGCGTAGAGCCATCGCCACGACGACCGATCCATGAAGTCGTTCACTGTCGCGCCAGCCGCAAGCATCCGTGGCCGCCTGCGGGTGCCGGGCGACAAGTCGATCTCCCACCGGGCGATCATGCTTGGCGCAATCGCCGAAGGTCGCACGGAGGTCAGCGGGTTCCTGCCGGGCGAGGACTGCCTGGCGACGCTCGCCGCGGTGGCTGCGATGGGTGTGGCCGTGCAACGCACCGGGGAGACGCAGGTGACGATCGCCGGCGCCGGCCTGCGCGGCCTGCGTGCGCCCGAGCGGGCTCTCGACATGGGCAACTCGGGCACGGCGATGCGTCTGCTCACCGGGCTGCTCGCCGGCCAGGCCTTCGACGTCACCCTGATCGGCGACGAGTCGCTGTCGCGTCGGCCGATGGAGCGGGTTGCCGGCCCTCTGCGCCGGATGGGGGCGGCGATCGATACCACCGACGGTCGCCCCCCGGTACGGGTCCATGGCGGCCGGCCCCTGCGCGGCCTGCATTACGAGATGCCGGTGGCGAGTGCGCAGGTGAAATCCGCGATCCTGCTCGCCGGCCTCTACGCCAGCGGCGAGACCACGGTGCTGGAGCCTGCCGTCACGCGCGATCACACCGAACGCATGCTGGAAGGTTTCGGCCAGCCGGTGCGCCGGCACGATGGTGCCGTGAGTCTCGCGCCAGCCGGGCGCCTCGCGGGCTGCGCCATCGACGTACCGGGCGACATCTCCTCGGCCACCTTCCTGTTGCTGGCCGGGGCGCTTGCCCGGCGCGGTGAGGTCATCGTCGAACACGTCGGCCTGAACCCGACCCGCACCGGCATCCTCGAGATCCTGCGGCTCATGGGTGCCGAGCTGATCGTCGAGCCGACGGGCCATGCCGGGCGCGAACCGGTTGGCCGGATCACGGTGCGGCCCTCGGTCCTGCGCGGTGCCGTGATCCCGCCGCATCTGGTGCCGCTCGCGATCGACGAGTTCCCGGCCGTGTTCGTGGCCGCCGCCCTGGCGCAGGGCGAGACGCGGATCAGCGGCGCGGAGGAACTGCGGCACAAGGAGAGCGACCGAATCGGCGCCATGGCCGCGGCCCTGCGTGCACTCGGCGTGGAGGTCGAAGAGCAGCCCGACGGCGCCCGCATCGTCGGCCGGGAAGACGGATTCGAGGCCGGTACCGTGGACAGCCACGGCGACCATCGCGTGGCCATGTCGATCGCGGTCGGCGCCCTTCGCGCGCGTGGCCCGGTGCGCATCCTCGATACCGCCAATGTCGCCACCTCGTTTCCGGGCTTCGTGGCCGTGGCCAGTGGCCTTGGGCTCGGGATCCGCGAGGACGCCGATGCCGGTCGCCGCGGCTGAGGTGCCGGTCGTCGCCATCGACGGACCGGGCGGGTCCGGCAAGGGCACCGTGGCGCGCGCCGTTGCCCGTGCCCTGGGCTGGCACATGCTCGACAGCGGCGCGCTCTATCGGGTGGTCGGCCTTGCGGCGAGTCAGCAGCGGATGGACTGGGAGGACACGGCCGGCCTGGCGCGCGTGGCGCGCGATCTCGCTGTCGTTTTCGACCCGCTGTCCGGCGACGAGGGCCGGATCGTGCTCGCCGGCAGTGACGTGAGCGCTGCCATCCGCGAGGAGGCTGCCGGGCACGCGGCCTCGCGCGTGGCGGCCGTGCCGGCGGTGCGCGAGGCGCTGGTCGACCGCCAGCGCCGCTTCCGCCGGCCACCGGGCCTGGTGGCGGACGGCCGGGACATGGGCTCCGTGATCTTTCCCGACGCCCGGCTGAAGGTGTTCCTGACCGCCAGCGTCGAGGAACGGGCGCTCAGGCGATATAAGCAGTTGAAGCAGAAGGGTATTGATGTTAGCCTTCCCGCCCTTTCCAAGGACATGGCGGAGCGCGATCGCAGGGATGCGGAGCGCGCCGTCGCGCCGCTTCGTGCCAGCCCGGACGCGCGCATCCTGGATACCACCGGCCTCGGCGTGGCCGAGGTGGTGGTCCGGGTGCTGCACTGGGTGGGCGAGGCATATCCCGGGCTGGCGCGCCGGGAAGGACCGGACGCGTGAGCGAATCGCGCGGCCGGAGTGACCACCGCAGCGGTTCGACAGGGCCGTTGTGACAACCGAAGTGCCGTCGCGCTGGCGACGGCTGGATGCCAGTAATGACCGAATCTTTTGCCGAGCTCTTCGAGCAGAGCCTTGCCAGTAGCCGTATCCGTCCGGGCACGATCCTCACCGGACGTGTCGTCGACGTCTCCTCCGAAGTGGTGGTGGTCAGCGCCGGACTGAAGTCCGAAGCCGTCATTCCCACCAGCCAGTTCCGTAACGATCGCGGCGAGATTGAAGTCCAGATCGGCGATCACGTCGAAGTGGCGCTCGACTCCGTCGAGGACGGCCATGGCGAGACCCGGCTGTCGCGCGAGCGCGCCAAGCGTGCCCGCACCTGGGAGCAACTCGAGGACGCCTTCGAGAACAGCAAGATCGTCAAGGGCCTGATCAGCGGTCGAGTCAAGGGCGGTTTCACCGTCGACGTCGACTACGTGCGTGCCTTCCTGCCGGGCTCGCTGGTGGACGTGCGCCCGGTGCGCGATCCGTCCTACCTCGCAGGCAAGGAACTCGAGTTCAAGGTCATCAAGCTCGACCGGCGCCGCAACAACGTCGTGGTCTCGCGCCGTGCGGTGGTCGAACAGGAATACAGCTCCGAGCGCGAGGCCATGCTGGCCACGCTGCAGGAGGGGGCCACCGTCCGCGGCATCGTCAAGAACCTGACCGACTACGGCGCCTTCGTCGATCTCGGCGGCATCGATGGCCTGCTGCACATCACGGACATGGCCTGGAAGCGCGTCAAGCACCCGTCCGAGGTGGTCAACGTCGGCGACGAGATCAACGTCAAGATCCTGCGTTTCGACCGCGAGAAGAACCGCGTCTCGCTCGGCGTGAAGCAGCTCGGCTCCGATCCCTGGGAGGCGATCTCGCGCCGCTATCCGCCCAACACGCGCCTGTTCGGCAAGGTCACGAACATCGCCGACTACGGCTGCTTCGTGGAGATCGAGGAGGGCGTCGAGGGCCTGGTGCACGTCTCGGAGATGGACTGGACCAACAAGAACGTCAACCCGTCGAAGGTCGTGCAGATCGGCGACGAGGTCGAGGTCATGGTGCTGGACATCGACGAGGATCGCCGCCGCATTTCCCTCGGCCTCAAGCAGTGCAAGCCGAATCCGTGGAACGAATTCGCCAACAGCTTCAACAAGGGCGATCGCGTCGGCGGCAAGATCAAGTCGATCACCGATTTCGGCATCTTCATCGGCCTGCCGGGCGGCATCGACGGCCTGGTGCACCTCTCCGACATCTCCTGGGATGCCCCGGGCGAGGAGGCGGTGCGCAAGTACAAGAAGGGCGAGGACGTCGAGGCGGTTGTCCTCAGCATCGACCCGGAGCGCGAGCGCATCTCTCTCGGCATCAAGCAGCTCGACAACGACCCGCTCTCCACGTTCATGGCGGAGCACCCGAAGGGCAGCATCGTCAAGGGTACGGTTTCCGAGGTCGATGCCCGCGGCGCCGTGATCGACATCGAGGGCGGCATCCAGGGGCAGCTGCGAGCGAGCGAGCTGTCGCGTGACCGCGTCGAGGACGCCCGCACCGTGCTCAAGGTGGGCGATGTCGTCGAGGCCAAGTTCACCGGGCTCGATCGCAAGAACCGCGTCATCTCGCTGTCGATCAAGGCCAAGGAAGCGCACGAGGAAGCCGAGGCGGTGGAGAACTACCGCTCCTCGGACACGACCTCCGGGACGACGCTGGGTGACCTGCTGAAGGAGCGGATCGCCGGAGGTGGCGAGGGCTGACGACAGGCCTTCGCCGCTGGCCGCGGGTGCAGGGGCACCCGCGCGGCGCACGGGGAACAGGGGAGTACGGCCTTGGCCATGACGAAGTCGGAGCTGATCGAGCTGCTGTCGCGCAAGCAGAAGCACCTGCCGGCGAAGGACGTCGAGCTGGCGGTGAAGCACCTTCTGGAGCTGATGAGCAATGCGCTTTCCTCGGGCGAGCGCATCGAGATCCGCGGTTTCGGCAGCTTCTCGCTGCATTTCCGGCCGCCACGCCTCGGGCGCAACCCCAAGACCGGCGAGGCAGTGGCACTCGCCGGCAAGCACGTACCGCATTTCAAGCCGGGCAAGGACCTGCGCGACCGGGTCAACGAGAACCGCAAGCTGCCGATCAAGGAGTGACCGGCCGGTCGCCCCGTCCCGGGCGCGGCCTTGACGTACAATCACCGTGGTGACGAGGGGCGTCATGTGGCAGCGGCGGGTCCGGACATGACAGGCAGGATCGTTCTCCCGGTGGTGCTGTTCACCGTGCTGGTGGTAGCGGTGCTGTTCACTGCACTGAACCCGGGTGCCATCGGCATCGACCTCGGCCTCTACGAGGTGACGATGCAGAAGTCACTCGCCCTGGCGCTGGCCTTCGCCTTTGGCTGGCTGTTCGGCCTGATCTGTCTCGCCGTCGTGATGCTGCGCCTGTACCTGGAGCGCCGCCGGCTGCGCAACGCCCTGCGGCTCGCCGAGGCCGAAATCCACGCCCTGCGCAGCCTGCCAGCCGCGCATGCCGACTGAAGCCGCCTTCTTCTTCGCCGGGCTGCTGTTCATCGCCGCAGCGCTCGGCTACGTCTTCGCACGCCTCGGCCAGATCGACGAAGACGATCGCAGTCCGACCGGGCTCGACTACGTCCGCGGCCTGAAGTTCCTGCTGAAGGAACAGCCGGACCGGGCGCTCGAGGCCCTGACCGGGGCCGGCGAGCTCGACGACGACACCGTGGAGACACATTTCGCGCTCGGACAGCTGTTCCGCCGTCGTGGCGAAGTCGAGCGTGCGATCCGCGTGCACCGGGACCTGATGGACCGGCCCAACCTGAAGCGGGCCGAGCGTGAGAAGGCGCAGTTCGCGCTCGCCGAGGACTACCTGAGCGCCGGTCTGTTCGACCGTGCCGAGACGCTGCTCGGCGAACTGCGCGCCTCGCCCCGTGTCGGTGTCGATGCCCTGCGGCGGCTGATCCGCCTGAGCGAGCTGACGCGTGAGTGGGAGCGGGCCATCGAATTGCATGCCGAACTCGAAGCGGCTGACCGGGGAGCCGCCGGGTCAGGGCGCGTCACGCACTACCTGTGCGAACTGGCCGAACAGGCGCGCCAGGCGCGCGACCTCGACGGTGCCCTGCGCTGGCTCGATCGTGCCGAGCAGGGCCGGCCGGAGAACGTGCGCGTGCTGCTGCTGCGGGCCGCCGTGGCCGTCGACGCCGGCGACCACGATGGCGCGATCGCCTGCTATGCGCGCGCAGCCGAGCGTGAGCCCTCGCTGCTGGTCGATGTCCTGCCGCGGCTCTCGGCGGCCGCCAGCGCCGCCGGGCAGGACGGGGAGTTCTCGCGGTTCCTCGAGCGCATGCTGCGCCAGGGGCCGCAGGTGGCGCGCCTGGTCGCCTTCGCCACCATGATGGACCCGCGTATCCGCGATCCCCTGGCGATCCGCTGCCTGTGGGAGTTCGTCGGTGCCGACCCGACGCTGCGGGTGCTGGTCGATGGCGAGCGGCTGGCACAGGCTCCTGAAGCCGAGCGTACCCAGGCACTCGAACGCGTCCGCGGTGCGTTGCGTGCCATGGCGACGTCGGGCCGCGCCTACCGCTGCCTGGAGTGCGGCTACTCGAGTGCCGCCCTGCAATGGCAGTGCCCGGGCTGCGGCGCCTGGGACACGGTGCGCCCGCGCGTGCGCCTCGCCTTCGAATCGGGCGATCGCTGAGGGCGTCTTTCCAGCGGTTCCGGGGCCTTTCGGCGCTGTCAGTGCCCGCGCCGGCCATCTTAGGATCGTCGTGACCCGCCCAGTGGGGGCGGGCCGAAACGATCCATGATGGTCAAAGGAGTCCCCATGTTTCACCGCATCGCTCTGCTGCTGGCCCTGCTGGGCCCGATGGCGGCCTTCGCCGGGCCGGTCGATCTCAACAGCGCCGACGCCGCCACGCTGGCGCGCGAACTCGACGGGATCGGCCTGTCGAGAGCCCAGGCAATCGTCGAGTACCGCGAGCGCAACGGCAAGTTCCGCTCCGTCGACGAGATGCTCAACGTCAAGGGCATCGGCCCGCAGGTGCTCGAGAAGAACAAGAGCAACCTGCAGGTTGGCAAGCCGGCGAAGTAACCGGCCGGGATCGGCATGGGGCGGGCGGCGTGCGTCGGGGCGCGCCGCCCGCCGGATTCCTGTGCAGGCCCGGGACAAGCCGGCCGCGGTTTGGCTACACTGCGGCTCGATTCCGGTTACAGGCCACGTCCATGTCATCAGCACGCAAACCGGTCCGCACGGCCGTGTTCCCCGTCGCCGGCCGCGGCACGCGTTTCCTGCCCGCCACCAAGGCGATGCCCAAGGAGATGCTGCCGATCGTCGACAAGCCGCTCATCCAGTACGCGGTGGAGGAGGCTGTCGGCGCCGGCGCGACGCGCCTGGTGTTCATCACCGGCAGCACCAAGCGTTCCATCGAGGACCACTTCGACCGGGACCCCGAACTCGAGCGTGCGCTCGAATCGACCGGCAAGCAGGAGTTGCTCGACGTCGTGCGCGGCATCCTGCCCGCCGGCGTCTCCTGCGTGTATATCCGCCAGGGCGAGCCGCTCGGCCTCGGACACGCCGTGCTCTGCGCACGACCGGCCGTCGGCGACGAGCCGTTCTACGTGCACCTGCCGGACGACCTGATCCGTGCGCCCGTCGGCGCGCTGGCGCAGATGCGCGCCCGGTACGAGGCCACCGGGGCCAGCGTGCTCGCGGTGGAAAACGTGCCGCAGGAGAAGACCAGCAGCTACGGCATCGTCGACGTCGATGCCGCCTCGCGCCTGCGCCAGATCGTCGAGAAGCCGCACCCGAGCAAGGCGCCGTCGACGCTCGCGGTGGTCGGCCGCTACCTGCTCACGCCGGCGATCTTCGACCTGCTCGAGCAGACCGGGCGCGGTGCCGGCGGCGAGATCCAGCTCACCGACGGCATCGCCGCGCTCCTCCAGCGGGAACCCGTCCACGCCTTCCGTTTCGAAGGGCGCCGCTACGACTGCGGCAGCAAGCTCGGCTACATCGAGGCGATCGTCGATTTCGCACTGGAAGATGCGACGCTCAGCGCACAGGTGCGGGCGCACATCGCGGCGCATCAATAGCGACACGAGGCCGTGGGGCAGGCAGGGCAGGATGGCTCCCCGGGCCGGACTCGAACCAGCGACCAATCGGTTAACAGCCGATCGCTCTACCACTGAGCTACCGGGGAGCGGCGTGGACCGTGTGAAACGGCTTAAGCCGTTGATGAGCGCCGGGATTCTGTTGTAAGGGACCCGCCAAGTCAAGGCAGGACGGCACGCATTGCCGTCAACCGAGGACGCGGCGCATGCGCGCCACCGCGTCCTCGAGCGTGGCGATGCTGCAGGCGAAGGACAGGCGCAGGTGGCCGGGCGCACCGAAGGCGGAGCCGGGCACCAGGGCGACCTCGGCCTGGCGCAGCAGGAGTTCGGCGAGCGCCGTGTCGTCGACAAGCCCGTGGTCGCGCAGCGCGCCCGTGACATTCGGAAAGGCGTAGAAGGCGCCGTCCGTGCGGATGCAGCGCATGCCGGCAATGGCATCGAGCGCAGCGACGATGTAGTCGTGCCGCTCGCGGAAGGCGCGGCACATGTCGCTCACGCAGGACTGGTCGCCCGTGAGCGCTGCAAGGGTCGCCGCCTGCGAAATGCTGCAGGGGTTCGACGTGCTCTGGCCCTGCAGTTTCTTCATGGCGCCGATGATCGACTTCGGCCCACCGGCATAGCCGATGCGCCAGCCGGTCATGGCATAGCACTTGGACACGCCGTTGATCGTCACGGTGCGTTCGTACAGGGCCGGGCAGGCGGCGGCGAAGCTGACATAGGGTTCGCTGCCCCAGTAGATGTGTTCGTAGATCTCGTCGGCAGCGATGACGACATCCGGAAACTCCTGCAGCACGGCGCCGAGGGCCTGCAGCTCCGCGCGGGTGTACACGGCGCCGGTCGGGTTCGACGGGCTGTTCAGGAACAGCAGCCGCGTGCGCGGTGTGATCGCGGCGCGCAGCGCGCGCGGCGTGATCTTGAAGCCGTCGTCGAGCCCTGCGGCCACGATGACCGGTTCGCCATCGGCGAGCTTGATCATGTCGGGGTAGGAGACCCAGTACGGCGCCGGCACGATGGCCTCATCGCCTGGATCGAGCACGGCGGCGGCGACGTTGTAGCAGGCCTGCTTGGCACCGCTGGAAACCACGATCTGGTCGGTGTCGTACTCCAGGCCGTTCTCGCGCCTGAACTTCCCGCTGACGGCCTGCTTGAGCGCTGCGCTGCCTTCCACCGGCGTGTACCGCGTCTGCCCGGTGCGGATGGCCGCGATGGCCGCCTCGCTGATGTGTCCGGGCGTGTCGAAGTCCGGCTCGCCGGCGGCGAGGTCGATCACGGCCCGCCCCTGCGCGCGCAGCTCCGTGGCGAGCGCGCTCACCGCCATGGTCGGCGACGGCTTGACGCGTTGCAGGCGCTGCGAAACTGTTACGCTCACGATGATGTCCTCGCGCCCGGTGGGCGGCTGGGAAGCGGGGCGGCACATACTACAGGGACCAGGCTGCCGGGCCCAAGCGCGACCATGGACCGATTCGAGCTGCAGACGGACTTCCAGCCGGCCGGCGACCAGCCGCAGGCCATTCGCTCGCTCGTCGAGGGACTGCACGCCGGCCTCGCGCGCCAGACCCTGCTCGGCGTGACTGGCTCGGGCAAGACCTTCACGATGGCGAACGTGATCGCCACGGTCCAGCGACCGGCCATGGTGCTGGCGCCGAACAAGACGCTCGCCGCGCAGCTTTACGGCGAGATGCGCGAGTTCTTCCCGCGCAATCGCGTCGAGTACTTCGTGTCCTACTACGACTACTACCAGCCGGAGGCCTACGTCCCGTCCACCGACACGTACATCGAGAAGGATGCCTCCATCAACGCACACATCGAGCAGATGCGGCTGTCGGCGACCAAGGCATTGCTGGAACGGCACGACTCGATCATCGTCGCCACCGTCTCGTCGATCTATGGCCTAGGTGATCCGCAGGCCTACTTCAGCATGGTGCTGCATCTTTCCGTCGGCCACCGCATCGACCAGCGCGACCTGCTGCGCCGGCTGGCCGAGTTGCAGTACACGCGCAACGACGCCGAGCTCTCGCAGGGCACCTACCGGGCACGCGGCGAGATCATCGACATCTTTCCGGCCGATTCCGAGCGGCTCGCGGTGCGTGTGGCGCTGTTCGACGACGAGATCGAGTCGCTCGGCTGGTTCGACCCGCTGACCGGCGAGCAGGCCGAGCAGGTGCCGCGCCTGACGATCTTCCCGAAGACGCACTACGTGACGCCGCGCGACGTCATGGTGCGCGCGGTGGACGAAATCCGCGTGGAACTCAGGGACCGGCTCGCCGTGCTGCGCGAGGCCGGCAAGCTGCTGGAAGCACAGCGGCTCGAGCAGCGCACGCAGTTCGATCTCGAGATGATCATGGAGGTCGGCTACTGCACGGGCATCGAGAACTACAGCCGCTACCTCTCGGGCCGGCGTGCCGGGGAACCGCCGCCCTGCCTGTTCGACTACCTGCCGGCCAATGCGCTCCTGATCGTCGACGAGAGTCACGTCACCATCCCGCAGCTCGGCGGCATGTATCGCGGTGACCGCTCGCGCAAGGAGACGCTGGTCGAGTACGGCTTTCGCCTGCCCTCGGCCCTCGACAACCGGCCGCTGCGCTTCGACGAATTCGAGCGCATCGCTCCGCAGACGATCTACGTCTCGGCGACGCCCGGCCCCTATGAGCGCAGCCACGCCGATGCCAGCGTGGAGCAGGTGGTGCGACCGACGGGACTCCTCGACCCGGCGGTCGAGGTGCGGCCGGCGTCGAGCCAGGTCGACGACGTGCTCTCGGAGATCAACCTGCGCGTGGCGGCGGGCGAGCGTGTGCTCATCACCACGCTCACCAAGCGCATGGCCGAGGACCTGACGGACTACCTGCAGGAGCACGGCGTGCGGGTGCGCTACCTGCACTCCGACATCGAGACCGTGGAGCGTACCGAGATCATCCGCGACCTGCGCCTCGGCGTGTTCGATGTCCTGGTCGGCATCAACCTGCTGCGGGAAGGCCTCGACATGCCCGAGGTCTCGCTGGTGGCGATCTTCGACGCCGACAAGGAAGGTTTCCTGCGTTCCGAAGGTTCGCTCATCCAGACGATCGGCCGGGCGGCGCGCAACGCCCGCGGCACCGCCATCCTCTATGCCGACCAGGTCACCGGGTCGATGGAGCGTGCCATCGCCGAGACGCGCCGGCGGCGCGAGCGCCAGGAGATCCACAACAAGGCCCACGGCATCGAGCCGCGCACCGTCCGCAAGGAAGTCCGCGACATCCTCGAAGGCGCCCGAGCCACGCCGCGGACCCAGCGGGGACGGCGTCGCGCCGCCGAGCCGGCGGCCGACTACGCGGTGCCGGCTCCTGAGCAGACGGCGCAGCAACTGCGCCGACTCGAGAAGCGCATGCACGAGCACGCCCGCAACCTCGAGTTCGAGGAGGCTGCGCGGCTGCGCGACCAGATCGGGCTGCTTCGGGAGCGCGGACTCGGACTGCCGGCGTCGCGTCGGGCCGGCTGAGCGCCTTGCGGCGGCAGTGCCCGATTCGGTATCGTTGTGCGCCCGTGGCGGCCAACCCAGGCGGCCGGCGGTGTCCTCGAAGGCGCGTAGCTCAGCGGTTAGAGCACTTGCTTGACATGCAAGGGGTCGGTGGTTCGATTCCACTCGCGCCTACCAGTTTCCGGAAGCCGGCAGGGGCCGGCACGACCGCGGTCCTCTGCTAGAATCCGCCGCCGGGCCGGCCCATGGGGCCGGCTGTTGCGAATCCCCGCGGGAACCACCGATGCCAGTCATCACCTTGCCGGACGGCCAGCGCCGTTCCTTCGAGCAGCCCGTCTCGGTCGCCGAGGTGGCCGCAGCCATCGGACCGGGCCTGGCCCGCGCGGCGCTTGCCGGGCGCGTGGACGGCCGGCTGGTCGACACCTCATTTCGCATCGAACGCGACGCGAAGGTCGCCATCGTCACCGACAAGGACTCCGACGGGATCGAGGTCATTCGCCATTCCACCGCACACCTGCTGGCACATGCGGTGAAGAGTCTGTTCCCGTCCGCGCAGGTCACCATCGGCCCGGTGATCGAGGACGGCTTCTACTACGACTTCGCCTTCGAACGGCCCTTCACGCCGGAGGACATCGCCGCCATCGAGGCGCGCATGAAGGAACTCGCACGCGCGGATCATGCGGTCACGCGCCGAGCATTGCCCCGCGACGAGGCAGTGGCGGTGTTCCAGGGCATCGGCGAGAAATACAAGGCCGAGATCATCGCCGGCATTCCGGCCGGGGAGGAGATCGGTCTCTACGGCCAGGGCGACTGGTTCGACCTCTGCCGTGGCCCGCACGTGCCCTCCACCGGCAAGCTCAAGGCCTTCAAGCTCACCAAGGTCGCCGGGGCCTACTGGCGCGGGGACTCGCGCAACGAGATGCTGCAGCGGATCTACGGCACCGCCTGGCCGGAGGAGAAGTCGCTGCAGGATTACCTGCACCGGCTGGAGGAAGCCGAGAAGCGCGATCACCGGCGCATCGGCCGCGAGCTCGATCTCTTCCACTTCCAGGAGGAGGCACCAGGCGCCGTGTTCTGGCATCCGAAGGGCTGGACGCTGTTCCAGCAGCTCATCGGCTACATGCGCGAACGCCAGCTGGCCGGCGGCTACCAGGAGGTCAACACCCCGGAGATCATGGACCGCACGCTGTGGGTGCAGTCCGGCCACGTCGAGAAGTTCGGCGAGAACATGTTCATGACGCAGACGCCCGACGAGCGCGTCTACGCCATCAAGCCCATGAATTGCCCGGGCCATATCCAGGTATTCAACCAGGGCCTGAAGAGCTACCGCGACCTGCCGCTGCGCCTGTGCGAGTTCGGCAAGGTGCACCGCTACGAGCCTTCCGGCGCCCTGCACGGGCTGATGCGCGTGCGCGCCTATACCCAGGACGACGCGCACATCTTCTGCACCGAGGAGCAGATCACCGCCGAGTCGGTGGCGGTCACGCACCTGATCCTGTCGATCTACCGCGACTTCGGCTTCGACGACATCCGCATCAAGTTCTCCGACCGGCCAGCGAAGCGCGTCGGCAGCGATGAGATCTGGGACCGGGCCGAGGCGGCCCTGCGCGCCGCGGCCGAGGCGGCCGGCCTGGAAATGGCCTACAACCCGGGCGAGGGCGCCTTCTACGGCCCGAAGCTCGAGTTCGTCCTGCGCGATGCCATCGGCCGGGACTGGCAGTGCGGCACCCTGCAGGTGGATTTCAACCTGCCCGGCCGGCTCGGGGCGAGCTTTGTCGCCGACGACAGCCAGCGGCACGTTCCGGTGATGCTCCACCGTGCCATGTTCGGGTCCCTGGAGCGGTTCTGCGGGATTCTCCTCGAGCACCATGCGGGACGGCTGCCGCTGTGGCTGGCGCCGACGCAGGCCGTGGTCCTCAATATCACGGACCGCCAGGCCGCCTTTGCCCGACAGGTCGAGGAATCATTGCAAAATCAGGGTCTTCGGGCCGAAGCGGACTTGAGAAACGAGAAAATCGGCTTTAAAATCCGCGAGCACACGTTACAACGGGTTCCCTATCTCCTCGTCGTAGGCGACCGGGAAGCCGCATCACAGTCCGTGGCCGTGCGCACGCGAACCGGCAAGGATCTGGGTACGCTGTCACTCGACACGCTGCTCCAGGGCCTGAAGGCCGAGGTCGCGAGCCGCGGCCGCGTTGTTATGGAGGGTTGACGCATCGTCGCGAACAAGAGGGTACGGCGGAACGAGGAGATCGACTCCCGCCAGTTGCGAGTGATCGGGGCCGACGGCCAGATGATCGGGGTGCTGAGCAGGGAGCAGGCGCTCGAGATGGCCGCCTCGCAGGAACTGGACCTCGTGGAGGTTTCCCCCAACGCCGAACCGCCGGTCTGTAAAATCATGGACTTCGGCAAGTTCCGCTACGAGGAGAGCATCAAGCGCAAGGTTGCGCGCAAGAACCAGAAGACGACGCTGATCAAA
>JADZBS010000138.1 GCA_020851975.1 Gammaproteobacteria bacterium
GCGAGCGGCGCTACGAGAACCGCCGCGTGGACGTCTTCCCGGGCGGATTCGTCCAGCAACACCTGCTGACCGGCCTGCACCGCAACGGCCAGCGCCTGCGGCTGGTCGCCTGCATCGTCTGCCGGGTAGCAAACGGCCGCATCACGCGCCTGGACGAGTATTTCGACAGTGCTGCCGTGGCACCCTGGCGAGCGTGAGCCGACGTGCCGGCTCTCAGCCGGATGGTCCGGGTGGCCTCAGATACAGTTGCTTGAAGATGCCGAGATCGCCGGCGTTCACGAATCCGTCCCCATTGAAGTCGGCGTGCGGATCGGCGGTCAGATAGCGCAGCTTGAAGATCCCCAGATCGGCGGCGTTCACGAACCCGGAGTTGTCGAGATCGGCATCGCAACGGTTGCCGTAGCCGTCACCATCCGTGTCGCGCTGACTATTGCCACCGCCGTCGGGCAACAGCGGGCCATTGGCCACGGCGCTGCAGTTGTCCTTGCCGTCGTGCGCACCGTCGGCATCGGCATCCGGCAGCAGCTGCCACGCCACGGCGTAGTCAAAGCTGAACGCCGTCGTTGCGGGGTGCGACACCCGTATCACGTATTGTGCATTCGCCGAGACGACGATGTACACGTTCTCCGTATTGTCGGCCGAACCCGTCGACGAAACGACGGTAACCGGACTCGAAGCATCGGCGACATCCATCACGGCAAGGTCGAGGTTGCGCAAGGTCGCCGCACCATTGAAGCTACTCGGCGTGCCACCGTGGATGTCGAGGTGCCAGACGAGTGAGGCCGTGAGCAACTGCGGCAGCGGCGACACTGGCAGCGGATAACTGGCGACGTCGTTCGAGCCGCTGGCGCCGCCGAAAGCCGGGTCGTAGTCCCAGCCGCGGTCGCCGCTTCCCGAACCCGCGCCGCCGTCTTCATCGCTGTTCTGTTCGCCCGCGGCCTGGATCCGGTAGCTGGCGTGCACGTTCACCTGCCCGGCCCCGTAACGCGTGTCGAGGCCATTGACAGATCGATGGTTGGCGCCCACGCGATACGCCACGAGGTCAGTGGACGAAAGGTTGTGCGTGACCCGGTCGGCGCCGGCCATGAGCAGTGCCTTGATCACCTCGGCACGCTCGGCATTGCGGATCAACACGCCGGCACGATTGGTGAAAGCGGTGCTGGCAGGATCGGTGGATAACGATGGATCCGCATGACCACCCTGAACGAGCATGGCCACGGCGGTGGCCACCCGCGGAGCTGCGGAACTGGTGTTGGGTGCCGGTATCACCACATCGGGCCGCACGCGACCTGCCAGGTAAGTCGTGTCGATCGCCACCGATCCGATCGCATGTCCGCCGTCGCTGCGGCCGACGGCGATGACGTTGAACGCGCTGGCCAGCAGCGGCTCGGTGCTCGGGTTGCCACTGCCGTTGGCCGGCGCAGCGACGTGCAGGAAGTCATCCGTCTCGATCACCCAGTCGAGGCGCTGCAATATCTCGGCGTCGTAACCATCTGCCGATCCGATCCAGCTGTGATTGGCGATGCGGCTCGTCGACGACGCCGGCCGGCGCCCGCCATCCGTCCCCAGGAAATCCGGGCCGATCCAGGTTCCGGCCGAGTACACGGCGATCATGTCTATTGCCGGTGACAGCGACTGAGTCAACCCGTAGAACATACGCCCCACCGTGGTGGCGTGGCCCGAGTAGATGCCGACGGGCGCGCCGCTGACGTCAGTCAGGGCCTTGCCGGTGAACTCCGCATCGCCTGGGTCCGGCATCCAGGTATCCAGTCCGCCGACTTCGACCGATGCCTCGACCTGGCTGACGACGACGCCTGCGCCATCGGGCAAGGCGGTGCCGAGTTCGGCCTGCAGATCCCCGAACCCGATGTCCTGCTTCCAGTCGGCGACAGCAGCCACCGGAATGCAGGCCATCACGCAGATGATCCAGTTGACCACTGGATCGACACCGTGGCGCCGGCTCAGGCTGCTGTCGCGGCGCCCGGTCATGCTCTCGGGGCAGGAGGCTCAGCGCCTGCGGTGTCTTCGCAGCAGAACGAAGCCGGCAGCCGTCGCCAGCAGGCCCAAGGTGCCCGGCAGCGGCACCGCCGACGCCGTGACTTCCACGCTGCCTTGTGTGCTGAACACGAGGTCCGGGTACGCCACGCCACCGGTGAAGAACGGGCTGCTGGCATTCTCCGACAGGAGCAGAGCACTGCTACCGGGTCCGTTCGCGTCAAACGTCACGGTCGCAAACGTCAGGTCCCCGGTTCTATCCGCAAACGAGGCGAAGTTGATGCCTGTCACCGTGCCCGCAACGTTGTCGATCGTCGCCGGGGGCACCGGAAACTCCCAATCCGGACTCAGGACGACACCGACGACCTGCAGAACGCCAGGATCGAACGTGAAATCGATACCACCGCCATCGAGCGAACCCGAGCCGAAGCCGGTACCGATCAGGTCCATCGTGAAGCTCGTGCCCTCATCCACTGTCGTCGTCAGTGGCGAGAATCGGACGGTTGCAGCGAATGCGGAGCCACCCGCGAGCAACATCAGTGCCGTCGACACGACGACGGCGACGTGCCGGCCCGCGACCGGGCGCGTGGTCCTGTGAAGGTCTTGCTGGTTCATGCTGATCTTCCCGGATCGCGGTGTTGTTATTGTCAGGCACACGATTTAGCACGTCCCGATCGATGCTGTCCAGAAAAGCCTACCCCGCGCTTGACATAAGCGCGAGCCGGTGGCATTCGCAGATCACCGCCGTGATCCCACAACCTGCCACGAATCGCCCCCGGAGCATCTCCATGGAATTCGGAATCGTCGCCACCGGTCTCGGCTTCCCCGAGGGACCAGTCGCCCTGCCGGACGGCTCGGTCCTGTTCGTCGACATACGCGGCGGCACACTCGGGCGCGTCGATGGCGACGGTACGGTGAGCACCGTGGCCCGGCTCGGTGGCGGCCCGAACGGTGCGGCGCTTGGCCCCGGCAATGCCGTCTACGTCTGCAACAACGGCGGCATGGCCTGGCACGATGCCGGCGGCCTGACGATCCCCGGCCACATGGCGCACGACTACCAGACCGGGTCGATCCAGCGCGTGGACCTCACGAGCGGGGCGATGACCACGCTCTACACCCAGTGCGATGGCCATCCGCTGCGCGGCCCGAACGACCTCGTGTTCGATCGGCACGGCGGCTTCTGGTTCAGCGACCTCGGCAAGTCGACCGAGTGGACACAGGACCGCGGCGCGCTCTACTACGCGCTCGCCGACGGCACGAAGATCGTGCGCGTGCGCCACGGCCTGATCTCGCCGAACGGTGTGGGCCTGTCCCCCGGACAGGACGTGCTCTACGTCGCCGAGACCGTCACCGGCCGGGTGTGGGCCTTCGACATCGTGGCGCCCGGCGTGCTCGCACCGCCGCCGGCACCATGGCTCGCCGGCCGGCTCGTCGCCACGCTGCCGGGCTACACCGTCCTCGACAGCCTCGCCGTCGAGCAGTCGGGCCGGATCTGCGTCGCCGGCGGACCGGAAGGCGGCATCACTGTGTTCGAGCCCGATGGTCGCAGCGAACACCACCGGCTGCCGGGCGAGGTCATCGTCACCAACATCTGCTTCGGCGGCGACGACCGGCGCGATGCCTGGATCACGGCTTCATCGAGCGGGCGGCTCTACCGGACGCGCTGGCCGCGGCCCGGCCTGGCGCTCAATCACTGAGCCGCTACACGCTGCCGCGACGGGAGCGACCCGGTTTCGGGCGCGGCAATGGCCGGCGCCTGCCGGCGACCGCCCCGGCGCCGACCGGCCGCGGCATGCGGCGCTGGCTGGGCTGCATACGCGGACTGCGGCCCGGTGGGCAGACGATGGGTGCTCCCCAGTCCGTGGCAAACGCCGCGCGCAGGTTGTCGACGTGCCGCTTGCCGATGCGTGCCGCGAGCTGCTCGGAGAGATAGCGCACCGTTTTCCGGGCATCGCGGCGCATGGCCCTGCCGAGCGCCGTGAGTGCCACGACCTTCCCGCGCTTGTCGGCCGGGTCGTCGCGCAACTCGAAGATGCCCTTGGCGACGACCTGCCTGATCGTCAGGTGCACGGCCTGGCGCGTCAGCCCCATGCTGCGCGCAATCTGCACCGGACGGTCGATGCCGAGAATGACGTGAACCATGACACTCGACTCGGGCTGGGTGAGCTGCGGCCAGCCGCGGGCCTGCAGGCTTCGTTGCAGGCTCTCGTCGAACCACTCGAAGCCCTGCAGCAGGGGCACGATCAGGTAGGCGGTGCGGTCCATGCGTTCTCCTGCGCGCCGGCACGCGTCGCCGATACGTGGGCATCCCGGGTCCGGATCATCGGGCAGAGGCCACCGGCGGCACCGGTTGCCAGCCGCGGACCCGGCATATAATCAACCAAATTGACAAAGTCGACGTACCGTCCGATGATGGTGCACGGCATGATGCCGCCTTCCCGCGGCGCACAGCGGTCCGGTCATCGATCGGGTGAATTGCCTGGAACACAGCGAGCCGAAACCCCTGGTCGCCTGGTTTGCCGTTGCGATACTCATGGTCGCGTACGCGCTGTCGTTCGTCGACCGGCTCATTCTCAGCCTGCTCGTCGAACCTATCCGGCACGACCTGCACCTGACGGACATCCAGATCAGCCTGTTGCAGGGCTTCTCCTTCGCCATCTTCTACACGCTCGCCGGCATCCCGGTCGGCCGGCTGGTCGATGCCGGCCGGCGCACGGTCATCATCGCCATCGGCATCACGCTGTGGAGCCTGATGACCGCGACCTGCGGCATGGTACAGCACTACTGGCAGCTGTTCATCGCCCGGGCCGGTGTCGGCGTCGGCGAGGCGACCCTGGGGCCGGCTGCCTATTCGCTGCTCGGTGACCTGTTCGCGCCGGCCGAGCGCGGGCTGGCACTCGGCATCTTCTCGGCGGGCACCTCGATCGGCGCCGGGCTGGCACTGATCATCGGCGGGCAGGCCATCGACCTGATATCAGCCGGCGGTGCGCGGTCGCTGCCGTGGCTCGGGACACTGCAGCCCTGGCAGCTCACGTTTCTCTACGTCGGCCTGCCCGGTGTGCTGGTGGCCGGCCTCGTGCTGCTGATCCCGGAGCCGGTGAGACGCGACGACACACCCGCCCCGACCGGCGGCTCCGGCACGACCGTGTCCCTGCCCGAGACCATCGGCCATTTCAGGCGCCACGCCGTGACCATCGTCCTGCACCACCTGGCCATGGGTCTCTCGGGCATGGCTGGCTACGGCATCCTTGCGTGGGCCCCGACGATGCTGATGCGGGTGCATGGCTGGGGGCCAGCGGAAGCGGGCACACTGATCGGTGCCTGCATCCTGGCGGCCGGCACCCTCGGCGTCATCGCCGGCGGGGCGCTCGGAGACCTGCTCCTGCGCCGCGGGCAGACGACCGGCCGCCTCGACGCTGCCGCGCTGGCGATGGCACTCGGCGCCGCGGGCGCCGTCTCCTACCCGTTCCAGCAGTCCCTGCCGGCGCTCGCCGCCTGCTTCACGATCGCGATGCTCGGCGCCTTCATGGTCATCGGCTGCGCCAGCGCGGTCGTGCTCGACATCACGCCGAACCGGTTACGCGGCCTCGCGACTGCGGTATTCTTCTTCGTCACCAGCGTACTCGGCGTCGGCCTCGGGCCGACGATGGTGGCGCTGGTCACCGACTACGTTTTCGGTCACCCGCAAGCCGTGCGCGAAGCACTCACCATCGTACCGACCCTCGGGTTCCTGCTCGCCGGCACGTGCTTCATCGCGGCCCGCAACCCGTACCGGCGCAGCCGCCTCGTCGCGGCGCGCGCGTGAACGATCCTCCAGCAACAGTTCGGCGCATGACGGACACGGATCGACAATACCGGCGCTATCTCGGCCTGCTCCGCCTCGAGGATGTCAGGCCCGACCTCGCCGACCTGCGCCTGATCGTGCGCCGGCACCTGATCGAGGTGCCGTTCGAGAACATCTCCAAGCGCCTGGCCGCCGGCGCCGGCCAGACGACGATCCCGGATCTCGACAGCTTCCTCGGTGGCATCGAGCAGCACCGGTTCGGCGGCACCTGCTACGCCAACAACTACTACCTTCATTGCCTGCTGCGGCACGTGGGGTTCGACATCCGGCTCTGCGGTGCGGACATGGGCACGCAACGCGACGTCCACATGGCCATGGTCGTCGCCTGCGAAGGCCGTGAATACCTCGTGGACTGCGGCTTCGCTGCCCCCTTCTTCGAACCGCTGCCGCTCGATCTGCCCGAGCCGTACGTGGTGCGCCTTGGCCGCGAGCACTACGTCCTGCACCCGCGCGATGCCGAGGGGCGGTCGCGGATCGAGTTCTTCCGGCGCGACGCCCTGCGCCATGGCTACCTGCTCACGCCAGCCGCCCGCACACTGCACGAGTTCAGCGCCGTCATCGCCCGCTCCTACGCGCCCGACGCGTTCTTCATGAACACGGTGTGGATCGCCCGCTTCTCGGAGCGCGGCTCGGTGATCCTCAAGGAACGCAGCCTCACCCACCATATCGGCGGGCGGGCGTTCATGGAAACGGTCGCCGAGGCCGACCTGCCCGGCGCGGTCGCGGAGGTGTTCGGCATGTCGGCGGATGACTTCCGCCGGGCGCTGGCCGCAACGCCTGCAGCGGCGCGCTGACGACGCCTAGAACGCCCGCGCCGCGGCGCGTGCCTCCTCGATCCTGCTCTCGGTCATCGCCTGGACATTCTCCGGCTTCGGGTCCGCCGTGGGCTGCAGGCGGATGACGCGGATGTCCCCGAAGCCGATCCAGCGCGCGATGTGCTCCAGGTAGGCCTGCAGGAAATCGGTCTTCGTGCCGCCATCGTGACGCGGGAAGCCGGGCTCATAGGCGCTGCCGCTGGCGATGATCAGTTGCAGCGGCTTGCCGCGCAGCATGCCGACATACTCCCCGCTGCGGTTGACGTAGAACACCAGTCCCGGCTGGATGATGACGTCGAGGTAGTGCTTGAGCCGGTAGGGCAGCGAGAAATTCCACATCGGCGTGGAGATCAGCACCTTGTCGGCGGCCTTCAGGCGCTCGACCTCGGCGATCACGGCCGCCCATTTGCCGACCGGCCCCACGCCCGGCTCGCCGCGCGTAAGCTGCGCGATGTGCTGCATCTTCTGCGCCGCCGCCTCCGCGTCGAACTCCGGCAACGCATGGTCGAACAGGCTGAGCTGCTCGATCTCGTCCTGCGGATGCGTGCGCCGGTATTCGTCGAGGAACGCCGCCGCAGCGCGCGTCGAGAACGAGAACTCGCCGCGCGGGCTCGCTTCGATGTGGAGCAGCCTCGCCACGCCAGATACTCCCTGCGTCAGCCGCCGTCGGCGGGAAAGAACACCTCGCCGCGGCTTGCCATCCGGCGCAGGCCCTCGGTCGGCGTGAAACGCGGCCCGTAGGCTTTCGCCATGCGCTCGCACTCGGCGACGAATGTCGCCAGTCCGACGGTGTCGATGAGCGACAGCGTGCCACCGGTCCAGGTCGGGAAGCCCCAGCCGAAGATGGCGCCGATGTCGGCATCGGCCGGCACCATGATCACGCCCTCTTCGTAGCAGCGGGCGGTTTCCAGCGCCTGGATATAGAGGAGGCGTCGCTTGACCTCCTCGACATCCGGTTGCGCGGCCGCCAGCGGATAGATCGACGACAACCCCGACCACAGGCGCTTCTTCTGCTTCTCCGGATAGTCGTAGAAGCCGCCGCCCTGGCGCCGGCCGAGGCGCTTCTGGCGTTCCACCATCTCCTGCACGACATCGGCGGCCGAGAGCGCCTGATAGGCGTCGCCGAGGTCGAGCCGGGACTGGCGGGCCACCTTGTGGATCAGCTCGATGGTCACCTCGTCGCTCACCGCCAGCGGACCGACCGCCATGCCGGCCTGCACGGCGGCGTTCTCGATGAGCGCCGGGTTCACGCCGTCCTTCAGCAGCGCCATGCCTTCGTTGGTGTAGGTGGCGAAGACGCGGCTGGTGTAGAAGCCGCGGCTGTCGCGCACCACGATGGGCGTCTTGCGGATCTGGCGCACGAAGTCGAGCGCGCGTGCGAGCGTCGCGTCCGTGGTCTGCTTGCCGACGATGACCTCGACGAGCGGCATCCGGTCCACGGGCGAGAAGAAATGCAGGCCGATGAACGAAGCCGGCCGCTGCGAGAACTCCGCGAGCCCGGTGATCGGCAGCGTCGAGGTGTTCGAGGCGAACACCGCCGTGGCCGGCAGCACCGCCTCGGCCTTGCCGATGACCTGACGCTTGATGTCGCGGTCCTCGAACACGGCTTCAACGACGAGGTCGCAGCCCTCGAGGTCACGGTATTCCGTGGTGGGTACGATGCGGTCGAGCAGCGCCTCGGCCTCGGCGGCCGTGGTGCGCGACTTCTCCACGTCCTTCTTCGTGATCCGGCGCGAGTAGTCCTTGCCGCGCCCGGCGTCCTCGGTCGAGCGATCGAGGAGCACGGTGCGGATGCCGGCGCCGGCGCTGCAATAGGCGATGCCCGCACCCATCATGCCGGCACCGAGGATGCCGAGCTTGGCGACGCGGCTCGCGGGCACATCGGCCGGCCGGCGCACGAGCTTGTCGGCGGCCTGCTTGTTCACGAACAGCGTGCGGATCATGTTGCGCGCCACGGGGCCCGCCAGCAGCTGCGTGAAGTATCTCGCCTCGACACGCAGCCCGGCGTCGATCGGCACGGTCGTGCCTTCGTAGACGGCGGAGAGGATCGCCATCGGCGCCGGATAGTTGTCGCCCGCGACCTTGCCGGTCATGGATGTCGCGACCATGAAGAGCTGCGAGGCGCCGGGATTCTCGAAGCCCGTTCCGCCGGGTACGCGAAAGCCGCGCTTGTCCCAGGGCTGTACCGGCTCGGGACCGGACTGGAGCCAGCGCGTGGCAGCGGCCAGGAGGTCACCCGGCTCGACGACTTCATCGATGATGCCGAGCGCCTTCGCCTCGTCCACGGTCAGGTGGTTGCCCCGGGTCATCAGTTCCAGCGCCCGCTGCACACCGATCATGCGCGGCAGCCGCTGCGTGCCGCCGGCGCCCGGCAGGAGCCCGATGGTCACTTCCGGCAGGCCGAACCGCGCCTTCGGCGAACGTGCCGCGATCCGGTGATGACAGGCGAGGCAGATCTCCAGCCCGCCGCCGAGCGCGGTGCCGGTGATGGCCGCCACGATCGGCTTGCCGCAGGTCTCCAGACGGCGCAGGAGACGACTGACCGTCGTGTGGGTGGCATGGAGCTCGGCAGCCGGCCGCTGGCGGGAAATGTCCTGCAGCAGCCACTTGAGGTCGGCGCCCGCCACGAAGTCGTCCTTGCCGGACGTGATGATCGCCCCCTTGATCTTCGGGTCGTCCACCACGGTTCCGATGAGTGCCTCCAGGCTCTTCATGCACGCCGTATCGATGACGTTCATGCGCTTGCCGGGCATGTCGATGGTCAGGGTGGCGATGCCCGCGGCGTCGACTGCCATGCGGATCGGATCGTTCATGTTCGTCGTGTTTTTCATGGTCAGACGCGCTCGATGATCGTGGCGGTACCCATGCCGGCACCGACACACAGGGTGACCAGCGCCGTGCGCAGATTGCGGCGCTCGAGTTCGTCGAGCGCGGTGCCGAGTATCATCGCGCCGGTCGCGCCGAGCGGGTGCCCGAGCGCGATGGCGCCACCGTTCACGTTGACCTTGTCGGGCGACACGCCGAGCACCTGCATGAAGCGGATGACCACCGCGGCGAAGGCCTCGTTGACCTCGAAGAGGTCGATGTCACCGACCTTCATGCCGCAGCGCTTGAGGACCTTCTCGGTGGCGGGCGCCGGGCCGGTCAGCATGATCGTCGGCTCGGTGCCGGTCGAGGCGAAGCCCACGATGCGCGCGCGCGGGCGCAGCCCGAGCGCCTTGCCGGCCTCGCGGCTGCCGATCAGCGTGGCGGCCGCCCCGTCGACGATGCCGCTGGAATTGCCGGCATGGTGGACGTGCTCGATGCGCTCCACCTGCGGATAGCGCTGCAGGGCGATGGCATCGAAGGCGAAGTCCTCGCCGGGGCGCTCGAACGACGGCTTCAGCGCCGCGAGCTCCTCGACGGTGGTGCCAGGGCGCATGTGCTCGTCGCGATCGAGCACGGTCATGCCGATCGAATCGACGACGGGCACGACCGAGCGGCTGAAATGCCCCTGTTCCCAGGCATGCGCCGCCTTGCGCTGGCTGTCGACGGCGAAGGAATCCACCGCGTGGCGCGAAATGCCGTAGAGGGTCGCCATCAGGTCGGCGCTGATGCCCTGCGGAATGTAGCGGGTCTTGTGCGCCACCTGGGGATCCACCGGCCAGGCGCCACCGTCGGAACCCATCGTCACGCGCGACAGCGACTCCACGCCGCCGCCGATGCACAGGTCGGACTGGCCTGACATCACCTGGGCGGCAGCGGTGTTCACCGCCTCCAGGCCGGAGGCACAGAAGCGGTTGAGCTGCTTGCCCGGCACGTTGAGCGCGTAGTCGGCGTTGAGCACGGACACGCGCGCGATGTTGGCGCCCTGCTCGCCGATCGGCGAGACGCAGCCGAGCACGACGTCGTCGACGCGGCTCGTGTCGAGCGCATTGCGGTCCCGGATGGCACGCAGCACCTGCGTGGCCAGCTCGATGGGCGTGATCTCGTGCAGGCTGCCGTTGGGCTTGCCGCGGCCCCGCGGCGTGCGCACGTGATCGAAGATGAAAGCTTCGGTCATCCCTGTGATCTCCGGTCTGCGGATTGGCGACACCAGCGCGGCGTGGCCGGCTCGGTAGTCAACGGGATTGACATGCTAGCCGAGGCTGGCGCGGGTCGTCCAGTGGCGCCAGGGGGGCGGGGCGCCGGGCGGGACCAGCGCGCGCCGGACCATTGTGACTGTCAATGTAATTGCCTAGACTGGCCGCGGGCATGGTGCGACGGTGCGCTGCCCGCTGCCCGCTTCCCGCTGGTCCACGGTCCTACGCACATGTCCACCCGCATGCCGAGCCCGGCACACGAGGCCATCGCCTACCCGTACGAGACCTGGCCGGCGCCGGCCACCTCGACGGCCGTGGCCTCCGGGGTGCACTGGCTGCGCATGCCCCTGCCCTTCGTGCTCAACCACATCAACCTCTGGCTGCTCGAGGACGCCGGCGGCTGGAGCATCGTCGACTCCGGCCTGTGCACCCCGCAGATCCGCGACCTCTGGCTGGCTCTGCACGCGGGCGTCATGGGGGGGCGCCCGGTCCGGCGCCTCATCATCACCCACTATCACCCGGACCACTTCGGGCAGGCCGCCTGGCTGATGGAGCAGTTCGGCTGCGAGCTGTGGATGACCGGGCCAGAGTACAGGATGGCAGCACGCGCCATCACGGACGACGACTACGACGACGACGCGATGCGGCTCGCGTTCTTCCAGCGCCACGGACTGCAGGAGGATCGGCTGCAGGTGCTGCGGTCCTGGGGCGGGTCCTACCGCCGCGGCGTCGCCGGCCTGCCGGCCGGCTTCATGCCGCTGCACGATGGCACCCGGCTCACGATCGGCGGGCACGAGTGGCAGGTGATCACCGGCCAGGGACATTCGCCGGATCACGCCACGCTGTACTGCGCCGCGCTCGGCCTGCTGATCGCTGGTGACCAGGTGCTGCCCGGCATCACGCCGCACGTGGGTGTCTGGCACTTCGAACCCGACGCCGATCCGATCCGCCTGTACCTGGCGTCACTGGAGCGCTTCACCGGGCTGCCGCCCGATACGCTGGTGCTGCCGGCGCACGGTGCCCCGTTCACGGGACTGCATCCGCGCCTGGCGGCACTCGCCGGGCACCATGCGCAGCGCTTCGATCTGCTCGTGCACAGCTGCAGCCAGTCGCGCAGCGCCGCCGACGTCCTCGCCCCGCTGTTCCGCCGCCGCCTGAGCGCCCACCAGCTCTATTTCGCCATGAGCGAAGCCATCGCGCACCTCAATCACCTGCATTTCGACGGCCGGCTCGTACGTACCCACGACGCCGACGACCGGTACCGGTACCAGCGGGCCTGAAGTGCGCAGCGCGTGGCAGCCATCCGGTGGACGGACCGGGCGGGGCGATAGTATGGTCGGCGGGTGCCTTGCAGGAACACGAGCACAGGCGCCAGCCTCACCGATGACCTGACATGTATTCGTTCGCTCAGATGCTGCGCCGCGCGGCGCTGGTCAACCGCGATGGCATCGCCAGCCGCTTCCAGGGTCATCGGACCACCTGGGCGGAAACACTCGACCGGGTGCAGCGCATCGCCGCTGTCCTGCGGCGACTGGGACTCGGCCCGGGCGACCGGGTTGCGATCCTCGCCGGCAACAGCGAGTGCTACTTCCAGCTGCTGTTCGCGATACCCTGGGCCGGCGGCGTCGTGGTGCCGATCAACACGCGCCTCGGCAGCGCCGAGATCGCGCACTGCCTGACGGACTCCGGCAGCCGCCTGCTCGTCGTCGACGATGCCTTCCTGCGCACTGCACGGGAGCTGCGCGAGCTGGCCCCGGGGATCGGGCAGTTCGTGTACGCCGGGCACGCCGTCGCACCCGAAGGCTTCGTGGCACTCGATCCGCTGCTCGAAGCCTCCGCACCGGCGCCCGCCGCCGGTTGCGGCGGCAGCGACCTCTACGCGCTCTACTACACCGGCGGCACCACCGGGCGTGCCAAGGGCGTCATGCTGACGCACGAGGGCATGATCACCAACACGCTGCAGTGGGCGCTGGAAATCGGCGTCGGGCGAGACGACGTGCTGCTCGTGGTCGCGCCCATGTTCCACCTGGTCGGCGGGCTGAACGCCATCGCCGCGGCTGCGCTCGGCGCCGGCCTGTGCCTGATGCCGCGCTTCGAGCCGCGCGCCGTGCTGCAGACCATCGCGAGCGAACGCATCACCAAGGCCGCCCTCGTGCCGACGATGATGAGCGCGATCGTGTCGCACCCGGATATCGCGCGCTTCGACCTCTCCAGCCTGCGCCGCATATCCTACGGCGGTTCGCCGATCTCGGAGACGCTGCTGCGGCGTACGCTCGAGGTCATGCCGCAGGTGCTGCTCCACCAGGTCTACGGGCAGACCGAAGGCGGGCCCAACATCTGCATCCTGAAGCCCCAGGACCACCAGCTCGCTGCAGAAGGAAGCAGCCGGCTCGCCTCGGCCGGCCAGCCGATCGCCGGCACCGAAGTCGCCATCCTCGATGCCGACGACACTCCGCTCGGCGCCGGCCAGGTCGGCGAAATCTGCGTGCGCGGGCTCACGGTGTCGCCCGGTTACTGGAACCTGCCCGAGGAAACGGCCCGCGCGCAGCGCGGCGGCTGGCTGCACACCGGCGATGCCGGCTATCTCGATGCCGACGGCTTCGTCTACATCGTCGACCGCATCAAGGACATGATCATCACGGGCGGCGAGAACGTGTACTCGCAGGAGGTCGAGAACGTGCTCTACGCGCATCCGGCGGTTGCCGAATGCGCCGTGTTCGGCATACCCGACGAGCGCTGGGGCGAGCGCGTGCACGCGGTGGTGCGACTGAGGGAAGGTTGCAGCGCCAGCCGCGACGAACTGATCGCCCACTGCCGCAGGCAGCTCGCCACCTACAAGTGCATCCGCAGTGTCGACTTCCGGACCGAGCCGTTTCCGCTGAGCGGTGCCAACAAGGTCCTGAAGCGCGACCTGAAGGCACCGTACTGGCAGTCGCACAGCCGCCAGGTGTGAGACGGTACCCGCTCAGCCGGTGAAGACCGAGACCTCGACGCCGTCCTCGAGTGCGTCCTGGTACTCGACGCTGGCGCGCTCGAAGCGGCTCCGGTAGCGGCCACTGTGGCGCACGTGATCGAGGTAGTCCGGCACATCGAAGAAGCCGACGTTGTCGGCAACGACGACCGTGCCCGGCCGCAGCAGCCCGGCGTCCTCCAGGCGGCGCAGGTCGGGCAGGTAGACATCCTTCCAGTGGTCGAGGAACACGGCGTCGAACGGTGCGCCGAGCGCGCCGATCTCGCTCTCCAGCGTGCCGCGCCGGAAGCTGACCACGGCGGCGAGCCCGGCGTGCTCGACGATGCGGGTGGCGACGGCAGCGTTCCTGCGGCTGAGCTCGATGGCCGTGAGCTGCCCGCCGCAGCCGGCGAGGTATTCGCCCATCAGCGTGGCCGAATAGCCGCAGTAGCTGCCGATCTCCAGCACGCGGCGCGCCTGCGCGTCGCGCAGCGCCTGCATCAGGATCGCCCCCTTGCGTGGGCCCACGTTCTGCAGCCAGCGGCGGCGCCGGGCGAAGAGGTCCATGGCCTGCAGCACGGACTGCGGCGAACCGCGCGTGGCCTGGGCAAGGACGAACGCGAGCACCGCTTCCTCCCGGCTCTGCCGGTGCACGTAGCGATCCACCAGGCGGGTGACGTACTGCTGGCCCAGAAACCAGCCGATCTGCGGCAGGGCGGTGAGCCGCTTGCGTATGGTCATGGTCATTGTTTCGATCCTCCTCGTCCTGGTCCGGCCGCGAGCGCCTCTCCCCTCACGCTGACGACGACCTTGCCCATCACGCTGCGTTCCTGCAGGCAGGCGAGCGCGGCGGCGGCCTCCTCCAGGGCGAACACGCGATGCACCGGTGGCGCGATACGGCCCGCGTCGAGCAGTTGGCGCAGGGTACGCATGTTGGCGGCTGCCTGCTCCGGCTCCTCGTCGCGGAAACGGCCATAGTAGACGCCGACCAGCGCGTAACCCTTGAGCAGCGCGAGGTTCACCGGGAAACGCGGGATGGTGCCGCTCGCAAAGCCGACGACGAGCAGGCGCCCGTTCCATGCGAGACAGCGGCTCGCCTGGTCGAACAGTTCGCCGCCCACGGGATCGAACACGACGTCGACGCCGCGGCCCCCGGTGAACTCGCGCACCGCCTCGCGCAAGCCGGCTGTCCGGCAATCGACGGTGGCATCGGCGCCCTGCGATCGCAGGAAAGCGAGCTTCGCCTCGCCGCTCGCCGCCGCCAGCACGCGCGCGCCGAGCGCCCGGCCGATCTGCACGGCAGCGATGCCGGTCCCGCCGGCGGCACCGAGCACGAGCAGCGTCTCGCCCGCGCGCAATTGCGCGCGTTGCACCAGCGCGTGACAGGCAGTGCCATAGACGCCGGGGAAGGCAGCCGCTTCGAGCGCCGACAGGGCAGGCGGGCGCTCCTCCACGTCACGGGCCCGGGCGATCGCATATTCGGCCAGTCCACCGAGCATGGTCGCCGCCATCACCGGCTGGCCGGGCCGCAGACCGGTCACGCCGGCACCGAGCTGATCGACGACGCCGGCCACCTCACCGCCCGGAACGAACGGCAACGGCGGCTTGTCCTGGTACCTGCCCGCGACGAGGAGGATGTCGGGAAAGTTGATGCCGCAGGCATCGACCCGGATGCGGACCTGCCCTGGCCCGGCCTGTGGCACGGCGATTTCGCCGATTCCCAGGCCCTGCGGCGGGCCAAGCTGGCGGCAGAGCACGGCTTTCATGGTCGCCGTCACGACGCGCGCTCCCCTCTGCTGGCGACGATCGGCAAACGAACCTCCCGCACGCGCCCGGTGCAGTGAACCTTCCGGCACCGCAACGACGAAGGCTAGCAGCTAGTAAACCAAATTGACAAGCTGGACAGCTCACGCTAGCGTTCGGGCGACCGGCAGCAGCCCCACCCGCGATCCGGAGAGCATCCGATGCCGAGCCTCGCCGACGGCAGCGCACGACCGGCAGTCGCCATCACCGGCATGGGCGTCGTCTCTGCCTACGGCTGCGATGCGGGCGCCTTCTACGCCGGGCTGGTGCACGAGAAGCCGGTCATCGAGGCCGTGCCCCTGCCGCGCGACCCGGACGGGCGTTGCGTGTGGTGGTCGATGGTGCGCGGCTTCGATGCCGGTGCATGGCTCGACGACAAGGTGCGCGATGGCACCGACGTGCTGGCACAGTGGACCATCGCCGCCGCGGCCCAGGCCATCCGCCAGTCGGGGGCAATGCTCGACCCGCTGCGTACCGCGGTCGTGCAGGGCACGAGCATGTCCGGCGTGCAGTCGCTGATGCGCGCCCAGTACGAGATCGACCGGCACGGGCCGGCGGCCTTCCCCCGCAAGACCATGATGAAGGCGCTCACCAACATGGGAGCGGCGCAGATCACGCTGCTGCACGGACTGCACGGCCCGAGTCTCACGCTGTCGACCGCCTGCGCCTCGAGCATCGATGCGCTCGGCGTCGCCGCCGGCCTGATCACCGCCGGTCGCGCCGATATCGCCATCGTCGGCGGTACCGAGGCCGGCCATAGCCTCGTCTCCGGTGCTGCCGAAGGGGACTTCGTTCCGGCCATGGTCTTCGCGCCCGCCATGTTCGGCATGCAGTCGCCGTCGGCCGATCCGCGCCGTGCCTGCCTGCCGTTCGATGCCGAGCGTTCCGGCATCGTCACCAGCGAGGGCGCTGCGGCCTTCGTGCTCGAACGCGGCGATCTGGCCGCGCGGCGTGGGGCGCAGGTCTTCGGCTACGTGCGCGGCTACGGTTCGGTCGCCGACGCCTTCCACCCCTCGGCGCCCGAGCCCTCGGGCCGCTGGGAAGCGCAGGCCATGCGCCTCGCCCTGAACGACGCCGGCCTCGCCCCGGCCGATGTCGACGGGCTCTACGCGCACGCCACCGGCACGCCGGTCGGCGACACGCCGGAGATCCGCGCCATCAACAGCGTCTACGGTGGCCGCAAGACCGCGCTCGCGGTGACCTCCATCAAGGGACACTTCGGTCACGCGGCGGCTGCCTCGGGTGGCCTGTCGCTGGTCGCCGCACTGCTCGGCATGGCCGAAGGCCGCATCGTGCACACCGCCAACACCACCCGGCTGGATCCGGAGATCGGTTTCGACGTGGTGCTCGGTGCACCGCGCGCGATGCAGGTCGACGTGGTCGGCATCAACGCCTTCGGCTTCGGCGGCCAGAACGCCGCGCTCATCGTCAGCCGTGCGCCTCCCGGCGCCGGCCCTGGCGCACGGCGTAGCTGACGATGCGCCTGACCATCGCCGAGTGCATCGCCCTGCGGTGCCGCGCCTTCCCGGAGCGCCCGGCGATCGAGATGGTCGGCGGACAGGCCATGACCTACGGCGAGGCATGGCGGCGCATCGCCGGGCTGGCCGGGGTGCTCGCGACCTGCGCGGGTGGCCGCCACGGGCGCATGGCGGCACTGCTGCTGCCGAACGGTCCCGACGCGGCGCTGGCGATCGCGGCCTGCCAGCTCGCCGGCGTGGTCGCGGTACCCGTGAACGGACGCCTGACGCCGCCGGAGATGCATCACATCCTGGCCGACGCCGACTGCCGGCTGCTGCTCGCGGCAGGACAGTTCGTCACGATGGCGCGGCAGGCCTCCAGCGGCTTGCCGCTGGAGGTCATCGACAGCGCCGACGTCGCGACACCGACCCACGCCGAGGGTCCCGCCACGGGCGGGCGCGATGTCGGTGCGGATGCCTGCGTCGTCGGCTACACCTCGGGCACGACGGGATTTCCCAAGGGTGCCATCTACACCCACGACTACTACACGATGAACAACTACCGGTGGGGCTGGGAATTCGGCCTGTCCGGCGATCACGTGGTCCTGGTCGCAGGCCCCATGTTCCACCTCTCCTACGCGGGCTTCGCGCTGGCCGGGCTGACGATCGGTGCCCGCGTGCGCATCCTGCCGGAGTTCTCCGCCGGCGCCGCGCTCGATGAGCTCGACCGCCACTGCAGCTTCGCCTTCCTGGTGCCGACCATGCTGCGCATGGTCGCCGAGGAGTGGCAGCACCGCGGCTGCCCGCCGGTGCGTGCGGTCCGCCACGTGATCAGTTCCGGCGCACCGGCCACACCCGAACTCCTGCGCACCGTCATGCGCATGTTTCCGGCCGCGAAGGTCGCCGAGATGTACGGCTGGACCGAAGGCTCGTTCGCGACCTACGAGATCAAGCACCCGGACACCCTGCAATCGCACTGCGTCGGCTGGCCGGCGCTCGGCGCCGACGTGATGCTGTTCGGCGAGGACGGCGAACCCTGCGCCCCCGGCGTGCCCGGCGAGGTCGGCGTCCGCGGCCCGGTGCCGTTTGCCGGCTACCTCGGCAATCCGGCCGCCACCGAGGCGGCCTTCCATCGCGGCTACCTGATGTCGGGCGACATCGGCGTCTTCCAGCCCGACGGGCGCCTGGCCATCGTCGATCGCAAGAAGGACGTCATCATCACCGGCGGCGAGAACGTCTACACGATGGAAGTCGAGCGCGTCCTGCTGGAACACCCGGGCGTGGCGGAGTGCGCCGTGGTGGGCCTGCCCGACGCGCGCTGGGGTGAACGCGTTGCCGCGCTGATCGTGCCGCGGGAGACATCGCCGGGCAGCGAGGCGGTGATCGGCTTCTGTCGCGAGCGGCTCGCCGGCTACAAGGTGCCGCGCGACATCACCTTCACCGACGCCCTGCCGCGCAACGCGATGGGCAAGGTGCAGAAGGCGCGGGTGATCGAGGTGCTGGCGGCGTCGCGAACCCGGCGGTAGCGCGATGCCGGCTCAGACGTTGCTCTTGCGCCAGCGCGACCGCTGCGGAGCCGGGCCCATGGGCCGCGAGGACCGCGCCGAGCGCGTCGCGACCACCACCGGACCCCAGTCGGCATAGAGGAGCTTGCGCAGGTCGTTGATCGCCTTCTTGCCGAAACGGCGTTTGAGTTCGGCTTCCATGACGACGATGGCGCGCAGGGCGGACGCATAGATGCCCCGGCCATCCCTGCTCGGCTCGACGATCTTGGCGCGGCCGTCGGCCGGATCCGGCACGAGGTGGATCAGACCATCGCGCTCCATCTCCATGAGCGTGCGCTGGATCGCCTGCCGGCTGACGCCGATGGCGCGGGCCAGATCCGACGGTCGCGTCACGCCGTCGGAGAGGTTCACCATGATCATCGACTGGGTGCGGGAGAGCGCCGGCCAGCCGCCGGCAGCCATGCTCTTCTGCAAGCCCTCGTCGCACCAGTAGAACGCGTGGAGCAGTCCACGCATCAGCGACTTGTCAGGTACCGGCATGCCGTCCCGTCCTCCGAGCGAAACCCAGCAGTTCAGGTGAGTCCGTGATACTCCATCAGTTGCCGATCATGCCGATGGCCTGCCGGAGCTGTCGCGGCTGGCCACTATAGTAAGTAATGGAAAGCACGGACCGCCAGCCATGCTGGCGGTCCGTGGGTCGGCCCTCTCGTTCACTCCGAGCGGTCCCGAACGGCACCGGCCCGGGCCTGCGGCCGATGGTCGGGAGTCCCCGGGGGGGGGGATCAGGACTTCTTGCGGCCGGCCTGGCGGCTGCGCACGTCGATGGCAGCAGCACCAAACTTCGCCTCCTTGGCGGCACGCGTGCGCGCGTTCCACTTGCGGATGTTCTCGTGGGCGGTCTTCTGCTCGGCGGCCATCGCCTGGTCGTAGACCGGCGTGCGCACGCAGATCTCGGTCTGCAGCCCGTTCGGGTCGTACATGTAGACCGACCGGACGATACCGTGGTCGACCGGACCCAGGCAGCTCACGCCGGCCGCATTGATCCGCTTCTGCCACTCGAGCATCTCGGCCTCCGTGCCGACCTCGAAGGCGAGGTGGCGGTCGAAGCTGTAGGCGCGCTCGAACTGCTCCGGCGTGGCGCTGGTCGGCTCGTCGAAGAACGCGATCAGGTTGCCGTTGCCGAGCTGGAAGAACAGGTGCAGGTAGGGCGTGTCCTCCTCGAGGCCCGCGATCTTCTCGCGGATCAGGGACGCCACCAGGGGGATGCCGAGCACGTCCTCGTAGAACCAGCGGGTCTGCTCGGCATCGCGGCAGCGGTAGGCCGCGTGGTTGATGCTGTTCAGGACGGCAAGCTTTCCGGGCGTTGCCTTCGGTGCTGAATTGCTCATCGGTAATCACTCCCTCGGCTGGTCCGTGGAACCGCAACGCGCGCAGGACGATGCGAAACGGTCGATGGGGAGAGATTTCCACATCCCGGCAATACTGTCAACATTCTTGACGATATATCCTTCCGGCCGGGATGCCGGCCGCCGGTTCAGCCGCCTTCCGGGGCGCCGAAGTCGACGCCCGGCCCGCCGTCGCGGTAATGCCGCAGGTAGCGCCGCGCCACGGACTGGATGTGGACCTCGTCGGGCCCGTCGTAGATGCGCGCCTCGCGGGCGTGGCGGTACATCAGGCTGAGCGGGGTGTCGTCGGTGAGCCCGAGGGCGCCGTGCACCTGGATCGCCCGGTCGATGACGTTGTGCAACATGCGCGCACCGACCACCTTGATGGTGCCGATCATCTCGCGTGCCTCCCCGCCAGCGTCGAGCTGGCGGGCGGCCTCGAGCGTCAGCATGCGACAGGCCTGGATCTCGGCGGCGCTCTCGAACACGTGACTCTGCATCAGCTGCTTGCGCGCCAGAGGCTCGCCGAAGGCCACGCGCTCGTTCAGGCGGCGGCACATGAGGTCGAAGGCCCGCTGCGCCTGTCCCAGCCAGCGCATGCAGTGGAAGATCCGCCCCGGCCCCAGGCGCTGCTGGGCGATGGTGAAGCCCTTGCCGCGCGGGCCGAGCAGGTTGTCCGCCGGCACGCGCACGTCGTCGTATTCGACCTCCCAGTGACCGCCGGCGATGCCGAGCAGCGGCGTTTCGCGCACGATGCGGTAGCCCTTCGTGCTGGTCGGCACGACGATCATGCTGAAGGACTGGTGCGGCGGAGCGTCCTCCTCCGTACGGCACATGACGGTGGTGTACTCCGCATCCCCGGCGCCGGTGGTGAACCACTTGCGGCCGTTGATGACCCACTGACCGTCTTCCAGCTTCGCCGTGGTCCGCAACTGCGTGGGGTCGGAACTCGCCACGTCCGGCTCGGTCATGGCGAAGCTCGGGATGATCTCGCCCGCGACCAGGGGCGCGAGATAGCGCTCGCGCCACTGCGGGGCCGCATAGCGCTGCAGCATCAGCGAATCCTGCAGCGACAGCGTGCCGAGCGCCTGCATGGCGTAGTAGGAACGGCCGACCACCTCGTTGACGTGCGCGTAGTCGAGGAACGGCATGCCCTGCCCGCCGATCTCCCGCGGATGACCGAGCGCCCAGAGGCCGGCCGCCTTGGCCTCCTCGATGAGCCGCGCCATGACGAGATTGCGCTGCGTGCGCGTGCCCTGGTCCATCTCCTGCTCGACCGGGTAGATGCGGTCCTCGACGAAGCGCAGTACGCGGCTGCGCATTTCCTGCCAGTCGGGCTTGGTCATGATGCTGTCGTCCGGTTCGTGGTGTGGATTCCTGCCGGCCCGCGGTGCCGGCGCCTCGTGTTCAGCCGCCGATCACGCCCGCGCGGGCGAGCTCGTCGATCTCCGCGGCATCGAGACCGGCATCGTGCAGCACGGCGTGCGTGTCACCGCCCGGTGGCGGCGCACCCTGGGGTGCTGCAGCCGGCGTACGGCTGAAGCGCGGCGCCGGCGCGTGCTGCAGCACGCCGTCGATCTCGATGAACGATCCCCGCGCAACGTGGTGCGGGTGCCTGGCCGCTTCCACGCCGGTGAGTACCGGTGCGAAGCAGGCGTCCGTGCCCTCGAGCAGGGCGCACCACTCCGCGCGCGTGCGGGTGCGAAACACGGCCGCGAGTTCGGCGCGCAGCGCTGCCCAGTTCTCGCGCTCGGCCTGACCGGGCTCCATGTGAAAGCCGTGGCGTGCGAAGCGCTCGCGGTCGAGCCCGGCCTTCTCGATCAGCAGCGCGTAGAACTGCGGCTCGAGCGGACCGATCGCCACGTACTTGCCGTCGCGGGTCTCGTAGGTGCCGTAGTAGTGCGCGGCGCCCGAGAGGAAGGCCGTGCCCGGGCGATCGTCGTACAGGCCCATGGCGCGCATGCCGTGGAAGGTCGCCATCAGGGCGTTGCTGCCGTCGATCATGGCTGCATCGACCACCTGGCCCTTGCCGGAACGCCTGGCTTCGAGCAGGGCGCAGACCAGGCCGAAGGCGAGCAGCATGCCGCCGCCGCCGAAGTCGCCGACCAGGTTCAGCGGTGCCGTCGGCGGGCTGCCCGGCTGGCCGATGCCGGCGAGCGCGCCGGCGAGCGCGATGTAGTTGATGTCGTGGCCCGCGGCGGACGCGAGCGGGCCGTCCTGGCCCCAGCCGGTAACGCGCCCGTACACCAGCCGCTCGTTGCGCGCGAGGCAGACATCCGGCCCGAAGCCGAGCCGCTCGGCGACGCCGGGGCGGAAACCCTCGAACAGCGCATCGGCCCTGTCCACCAGCCGCAGCAGGACGTCGACGCCACGGCGCGACTTGAGGTCCAGCACCAGCGAGCGGCGATTGCGGCACAGCGGGTCGAGCCGTTGCTGGTCCGCATTGGTGCCGTGGCGGTCGATGCGCACGACATCGGCGCCCATGTCGCCGAGCATCATGCCGCAGAACGGGCCGGGCCCGAGCCCGGCCACCTCGATGATGCGCAGGCCTGCGAGCGGACCCATGGTCAGGACGCCGTGCCGCTGCCGGACTTGCGGCGCGGGTCGAGACCGATCGACCGCGCGATGATCTCGCGCATCACCTCGGAGGTGCCGGCGTAGATGCGCGAGATGCGCGCGTTGCGGTACATGCGCGAGATCGGGTACTCGTCCATGTAGCCGGCCCCGCCGTGCAGCTGCACGCACTCGTCCATCACGTAGCCCTCGACCTCGCTGGTGAAGAGCTTGGCGCGCGCGGCCATGTCGGCCGTGAGCTGGCCATCGTTGTGCTTGAGCACGCACTTGTCGACGAACACCTGCGCGACGTCGATCTGCATGCGCATGTCGGCCATCTTGAAACGGTTGACCTGGAAGTCGGCGACCGTCTGGCCGAACATCCGCCGCTCGCGGATGAAGTCGAGCGTGATGTCGAAGGCGATCTGGCAGTTCGCGACGTAGGTGCAGGCACCGAGCAGCCGCTCCTCGGCGAGGAACTGCATGAGGTAGTAGAACCCGCGCGCCGGGTCGCCGAGCACATTGGCCTTCGGCACGCGCACGTTCTCGAAGAAGAGCTCGGCCGTGTCCTGCGACTCGAGTCCCATCTTCTTCAGGCGGCGCCCGCGGGAGAACCCCTCCATGCCGCGCTCGACGACGAACAGGCCGATCTGCCGCGGAACCGACGGGTTGGTACGCGCCGCCACCACGAACACATCGCCGATGATGCCGTTGGAGATGTAGGTCTTCTGGCCGTTCAGCAGGAAGTGGTCGCCGCGGTCCTCGGCCCGGCAGCGCATGCCGGCGAGATCGCTGCCCGCACCCGTTTCCGTCATGGCGATGCCGAGGATGGTCTCGCCGCGCACGCAGGGCGGCAGGAAGCGCTGCTTCTGCTCCTCGGTGCCGAGTACGGCAATGTAGGGCGCGACCAGACGGCTGTGCAGGTGCTGGAAGAACCCCGGATCGCCGTAGCGGTGGTTTTCCTCGATGAGGATCTGGTCGTAGCGGAAGTCGGTTACGCCGGCGCCGCCGTAGGCGGGATCGACGAACATGCACAGCAGGCCCTGCTCGCCTGCCTTCCGGTAGGCCTCGCGGTCGACCTGGCCCCTGGCACGCCACTCCTCGCTGTGCGGCCCGATCTCGTTGCGGTAGAACCGCCGTGCCGAGTCGCGGAAGATGTCGTGGTCCTCGTCGAAATGTCCCTGTCTCATCGCTTGCTCCCGTCCGTACCCTGCCCCGCCGGCGTGGTGCCGGCAGTACGCTTGTTGCGAAACTCCTCCACGCGCTCGCGGCAGTATGCGCTCGCGGCGCAGCCGACCTGCAGCACCGCCTCGCGGCGGAAGATCTCGTCGAACCCGGCCTGCTGTGCCTGACGCATGAGCTGCTTGGTGCCGGCCACCGCCTGCGGCGAGAGCGCGGCGAGCCGCGCTGCCCAGCCGCGGGCCTCCGTCATCAGTTCTGCAGCCGCGACCACCCGGTTGGCGAGCCCGAGCTCCAGCGCGCGTGCGGCCGTGATGCGCTCGGACTCGATGGCGAGCTGAAACGCCCGCCGGTAACCGAGCTGACGGGTGAGGAGCCAGCTCGCTCCGCCGTCCGGCACGAGGCCGATGCGGCCGAAGGCGGCACACAGGAAGGCGTCATCCGCCATGATCATCAGGTCGCAGTGCAGGGCAAGCGACATGCCCACCCCCGAGGCCGATCCGGCCACGGCCGCGATCACCGGCTTGCCCATCGTGGCAATCGCCTCGAAGCACGGCTGGTACTCATCGAGCAGTTCCCGCTCGGCGCTGCCCGAGCCGGCTTCCTTGAGGTCGGCACCGGCACAGAACGCCCGGCCGCGGCCGGCGAGGACCACCGCGCGCACGGCGTCGTCGGCCGCGAGCGCGGTGAGCGCCGCGCGCAGTTGCGAGCGCAACTCGCGCGTGAATGCGTTCAATGCGGCCGGCCGATCGAGCAGCAGCACCGTCACGGCGCCGTCCCGCTCGAATGCGATCTGCCGGTCAGTCGTCATGTCCGCCATCCTCCACCCGCGCCGTGGGCGCTGCTCATGGGCGACCACCGATCAACCGGCGCAGCGCATCCTCGACGCTCGCCGGGTAGTCGGCATCAGACCCGAATTCGGTGAGTTCCTGCCAGCGCGCCGCCACATCCTCGGCGGCGAAGTCCTCGCCCGGTGTGAAACGCAGGCCGTGGCTGCGCTGCCAGCGCAGCCGCGCGAACCAGCCGCCGCCGGCCTCGAACAGCGCCCCGTTTTCGCGGCAGGCCTCGTGCGCCAGCACGACGACCAGCGGCACGACCTGTTCGGGGGGCAGGCGCGCGGCCAGCGCCTCGGGCATCAGGTCGCGGGTAAAGCGGGTCGCGGCCATGGGCGCGATCGCATTGCTGTACACGTTCTTCGCGGCACCCTCGCGCGCCAGCGTCTGCATCATGCCGACAAGGCCAAGCTTCGCCGTGCTGTAGTTGGCCTGCCCGAAGTTGCCGTACAGGCCGGCCGCCGAGGAGGTGAACACGATGCGCCCGAACTGCCGCCCGAGCATGTGCGGCCAGGCCGCCTGCGTGGTGCGCCATGCGCCGGTCAGGTGCACGTCGCAGACGGTGCGCCACTCCTCCTCGCTCATCTTCGCGAAACTGCGGTCCCGGATGATGCCGGCATTGTTGACCAGCACGTCGATGCCGCCGAAGGCGTCCACCGCAGCGGTGACGATGCGTGCACCATCGAGCACCGAGTCCGTGTTGGGCAGTGCGCGACCACCGGCAGCGACGATCTCCGCGGCCACGGCCGCTGCCGCCGAGGCGCCGGCGTGGCTGCCGTCGACCGCCGTGCCGAGATCGTTGACGAGAACGTTGGCACCACGGCGCGCGAATTCCAGGGCATAGGCCCGGCCCAGCCCGGAGCCGGCGCCGGTCACGACGACGGTGCGCCCGTCGAAACGCAGCGGCCCGGTCGCCTGCGTCACGCCGTCGCCCATCGTGCCCCCTTGCTGCAGAACAAGTCATGCGCATGGCGCGCATGCCGCGGAAAGATAGTCAAATACATTGACATGCTAGCCCGGCTTTCGTCTACTAGTCCAGTATCATCCAGCCAGTCCCGCCAGTGGAATCCGCACCTTGACGAACAACACCAGCAACCCGGACCTGCGCCTCTTCGACCTCTCCGGCCGTGTGGCGATCGTCACCGGTGGCGGCAGCGGGCTAGGCCGCTCGTTTGCCATGGCGCTCGCCCAGGCCGGCGCCGACGTGGCGCTCTGCGCCCGCCGCCGCGACAAGCTCGCCGAGAGTGCGCGGCTCCTCGCCGACACCGGCCGGCGCGTGGCCTGCGTCGGCATGGACGTCACCGACGAGGCCAGCATCGCGTCGGCGCTGGCCGAGGTCACCGACACCCTCGGCGTGCCCGACATCCTGGTGAACAACGCCGGCATCAACCGGCCCATGTACGCCACGCAACTGACCATGGCGGACTGGGACGCCATCGTCGATACCAACCTCCGGGGCGCGTTCATGACCGCGCAGGCTTTCGCGAAGCAGCCGCAGCGCGCGGGTCGGGGTGGAAGCATCGTCAACGTCGCCTCCATCCTCGGCATCCGGGCACAGAAGTCCGTGGCGGCCTACATGGCTTCCAAGGCCGGCCTGATCCACCTCACGCACGCGCTGGCGCTCGAGTGGGCACGCATGGACATCCGCGTCAATGCGCTGCTGCCCGGCTATTTCCGCACCGACATCACGACCGACTTCCTCGACACCGAGGAGGGACGCAAGCTCGTGGCCCACATCCCCATGCGCCGGCCCGGCAACCTGCAGGAGCTGACCGGGCCGCTGCTCCTGCTGGCGAGCCCGGCGGGCAGCTTCATGACCGGCACGGTCGTGATCGCCGACGGCGGCCACCTGCTGAGCAGCCTGTGAAACGTGGACAGCGCTGAGCTTGCCGAACGCCTGGCGGGCGCCTACCGGCGCCACGCAGGCAGCAGCGTACGCATCGGCGACCTGCAACGACTCTCGGCGGGTGCCTCGGCCGAGACCTGGCGTTTCGAGCGCGTCGCCGGCGCCGGTGATGAACCGGCCCGTGAGCCAATGATCGTGCAGATCTTCACCGGCGAGAAGCAGTTCACCGCGGCACTCGACAAGCGCACGCAGGGACTGGTGCAACGCGCCGCCCACGACGCCGGCATCCCGACGCCGCGCGTCGACCTGGTCTTCGACGCCGAGGACGGCCTCGGCGAGGGCTTCGTGTCGGCCTTCGTCGCCGGCGAGACGCTCGGCCAGCGCATCACGCGCGCACCCGAACTCGCCGCTGCCCGCGAACTGCTGACCGGACAATGCGCGCGCGTGCTCGCCGAGATCCACGGCATGGACACCGCCACGCTGCCGCCCCTGCCGGCGGAGCCGCCGGCCGAGATGCTCGACCGGCTGCGCCGGGCGCACGACTCCTTCGGGGTGCGGCTGCCCGTGTTCGAACTCGCCTTCGCGTGGCTGCAGGATCGCCTGCCCGCCGTGCCGGGCCGGCACCTGGTCCACGGTGACTTCCGCAACGGCAACTTCATCGTCGGCGAGCAGGGCCTGGTCGCGGTGCTCGACTGGGAAGCAGCACATCTCGGCGATCCGCTGGAGGATCTCGGCTGGATGTGCCTCAACGCCTGGCGCTTCGGCCGCATCGAGCGGCCGGTCGGCGGTTTCGGCGCACGGGACGACCTCATCGGCGCCTACGAGGCAGCCACGGATACCCCGGTCGATACCCGGCGCGTGCGGTTCTGGGAGGTCTTTGGCACCCTGCGCTGGGGCATCATCTGCCAGTGGTTCGGCAACCAGTTCATCACCGGCGAGGTGCCGGTCATCGAGCGCGCCGCCATCGGCCGGCGCGTGTCGGAGACCGAGATCGACCTGCTGGACCTCATCGAAGGGGTGGAGTGATGCCGGTCAATCCACCGGACAGGCTGCAGTTGCTCGATGCCGTGCTGGGCACGCTCGAATCCGACCCGCAGGCGGCCTCGGGCGTGGCCGCCTACGAGGCGCGCATCGCCATCAGCCTGTTGCGGATCCTCCGGCGCGAACTCGAAGCGGGCGACGCCCTGCTCGCCGGCGAACGTGCGCGCCTGACGACGCTCGTCGGCCAGGATGGCGACGCCAGCGCGCTCAATGCCCGACTCTGCGAACTCATCCGCCGCCGCCAGATCGACATCGCCGACGAGCGGCTGCTGAGCCACCTGCGGACCACCGTCCTGGCGAAACTCGCGATCGACAACCCGCGCTACTCGGCGTACCGGCGTGCCACGGAGCGGGCCGGCGCCGCGGGCGGGTGAAACGCGGCGCGAACGGCGTCAGGCCGTCTGCCGGCGCCTGAACAGCGAGCGCAATCCGCGCCACAGCTTCGGCACGGGATCCATCCTGTCCTGCTCCTACAGGTCCGACTTGCGGATCTGCTCGCGACCGGTATCGACGAGAAACTTCACGAAATGCACCAGTGACGCGAAGCGCGGGTCCTTCGTCTGGCCGTGGAAATGACGGTAGTAGATCTGCTGGATGATCCCCGCCATGCGGAACAGGCCATAGACGCGATAGAAATCGTACTGTTCCATCGACAGGTTCATCTTTCCACAGTAATACGCCATCACTTCCGCGCGCGTCATCATGCCGGGCATCGTGGTCGGCTGCTGCCGCGACGCCAGCGCCACCGGCGGGTCGTCCGGCTCGGTCCACATGCACAGCACGGTGCCGAGTTCCATCAGCGGGTCGCCGAGCGCTGCCATTTCCCAGTCGAGCACGCCGATGATCTTCCGGGGGTTCGCCGGATCGAGCACGACGTTGTCGAAGCGGTAGTCGTTGTGGACCACGCAGTGGCGCACTTCCGCCGGCTGCTTGTCGGCGAGCCATTGCATGATGTCGGTGCAATCGGGCGCATCGGCCGTCATTGCATCGGTGTAGCGCCTGCTCCAGCCCTCCACCTGCCGGCGGACGTAGCCCGCGGGCTTGCCGAGGTCGGCGAGGCCGGCCGCCTGGTAGTCGATCGAATGCAGCTCGACGAGCACATCGAGCAGCTCCTCGCACAGTTGTCGTGCGAGTTCCGGCGTCACCGCCATGCCCGGCGGGAAATCGCCGCGCGGGATGATGCCCTTGATGCGGTCCATCACGTAGAAGCCCGCACCCATCACGGCATCGTCCTCACAGATGGCGAGGACGGCAGGGACGTACGGGAACACGGGCTTGAGACGCTGCATGAGACGCGCCTCGCGCAGCATGTCGTTGGCCGATTTCGCGATGCGGCCGAAGGGCGGGCGACGCAGCACCATGTCACGCCCGCCGACCTGCACGTGGTAGGTCAGGTTGGAGCTGCCGCCCGGAAACTGGCGGATCACGCAGTCGCCCGCGAGTCCCGGCACATGCTGCCTCAGCCAGGCGCCGACGACCGCGGCATCGAGCCGTTCGTCCTCGCGCGGCTCGCGCGACTGGTCGGTGAAGTCGGTCGTCGCAGGCGGGCTCTCGCAGAACGTGCCGGCTCGTTGCGGCGTCTGGTCACGGGTGTCCGGTTCTTCAGGTTCCATGGAGATGATGGTACAGGCCGTTCAGCAGGTAGACAGCAAGCAGCAGGACGCTCACCCAGCTCACCGTGCGCAACACACGGGATGCTGGACGCAATACGAGCCCGGAGATCGCGAGCCCGCCCATCGTCATCGCCGATAGCGCCGACACCGCGTGGGCGGGCGACACGTCCGCGAACAGCGGACCCGGCAGGTACAAGAGATCATCGAGGGCCAGAATCACGACGTTGAACAGGTTGCTGCCGAGGAGATTGCCCATCGCCATATCCACCGCGCCGAGACGCACGGCGGCAACAGTGACCACCACCTCCGGGGCGGAGGTCACCGCAGCAACGAGCAGCGTGCCGACAAAGCTCTCGCCCCAGCCCATCTGCTGCGCAAGGACATCGGCGACGAATGGCAGCCAGGAGCCGGCCGCGACGACGACCAACCCGACCGTGACGTAGCCCGCCACCGCCTGCCGCAGGGTCAGCTCAGGATAGGTGGGCTGCTCCTCCACGAAGGCGGCAACCTGCTCCTGTTCGTAACGGAAGAGCACGCGCATCGCCACGGCGTAGAGCATGACCAGCATCGGGGTATAGAGGCCGACGTGGCCGATCGCCGGTGCAGGGTATATGGTGCCAGTGTTACGGTTTCGGTTTCACCGCAGCAACGGTCAACGCCCTCCCGATCCCGGCGTTAATGCCGGCAGGACACCACGGACCACCCCATGAACTGGCTGTTCCGGCATGAGATCCCACCGAACTGACCGTCGTTGCCCGATGGCGTCTGCCGCGTTCTGTCTGTACCTGGGTCTGATGACCGCCGCGGCGCAGGCCCCCGGCACGACGGTAGCGACCAGCCCCACCGCGTCATCGCGCCTGCAACAGGCGCGGCAGCGAAGCCGGCAGGAACGTCCGGTCGCCGTGCCGGAGGGGGCAACCGCGGTCCGCAATGTCGCTTACGGCAGCGATCCCGCGCAGCGGTTCGATGCCTACCTGCCGGCTGACGCGCATGATGCCCCGGTCCTGTTCTACGTCCACGGCGGTGGATGGGCCAACGGCGACAAGACCAATCCCGGCATCGAGAACAAGCTCGGCTACTGGCTGCCCAGGGGCTACGCCGTCCTGTCTGCCAACTACCCGCTGGTTCCAGCCAGGCAGCCACTGGCACAGGCCGCGGACATCGCCCGCGCCATCGCTGCGGCCCAGGCCCGTGCCGGCGAGTGGCGACTCGATGCCCGGCGCTTCGTGATGATCGGCCATTCGGCCGGTGCCCATCTGGTCGCCCTTCTCGGCGCGAATCCTTCGCTGCTCGCCGATGCCGGCGCCCGGTCACCGCTCGGCGTGGTGTCGCTCGACAGCGGCGCCCTCGATGTGCCGATGCTGATGGCGCAGCCGCGGTTGCCCAGGCTCTATACCGATGCTTTTGGCACCGATCCGGCCTATTGGGCCGCTGCCTCGCCCCTGCACCGCCTGACCCCGGACGCCCTGCCCATGCTGCTCGTCTGCTCGAGCCGGCGACGCTTCCCGATCTCACCCTGTGACGAGGCACGCAAGTTTGCTCGTCAGGCCGCGACCTTCGGCGCAACGATGCAGGTGCTCCCGGAAAACCTGAGCCACGGCAAGATCAACCAGCACCTCGGCATGCCCTCTGCCTATACCCGTTCGGTGTCCGGCTACGTCGACAGCCTCGTGAAGCACGATGACCAGCGAGGCCTGCCCCAGCTGACACCCTAAGCCAGGACCGCCTCGACGACGCTCACCGCCGATGCCGTGGGCACGACGCGGGAAAGGCGCAGGCCGGCCCTGGCGAGCAGGCCGGCGTACTCGGATTCCGTCCGTTCCTGACCGCCGGAGACCACCATCATCACGATGTCCTGCATCTTTCCCGGATGAGGGGTGTCGCCAGGAGGGATTACCGTTTCGATGATGAGCAGGTGACCGTCCGGCTTCATGGCCCTGCGGCAATGGTTCAGGATCGTGAGACACCGATCCTCGGGCCAGTCGTGGATGATGTGCGACAACAGATAGGCGTCGGCGCCGGCCGGCACCCCCTCGAAGAAGCTGCCCGCCTCGATGGACACGCGCTGCTCGATCCCGTGCTTCTTCAGCAGGGTGGGCGCATCACGAACGACCTGCGGCATGTCGAAGAGCACGCCACGCGGCTGCGGATGGCGGGTCAGGATCGCGGCCAGCATGTTGCCGGTCGCGCCGCCGACATCCATGATCGTTCCGAACCTCGAGAAATCACAGGCGGCCGCCACCGCCGCAGGTTCCGCCCCATGGACGCCGACCATCGTCTCGCTGAACCGGGAGACCCGCTCGGGATCCTGGGCGAGGTAATCGAAGAAGGGCTGGCCGAACGCTGTTTCGAAGCCCGTGTCACCGGTCTGCACGGAATGCAGCAGTTGTTCCGAGGCCGCCATGAACCAGGGGCTCGCCAGCGTCAGCACGCTGGAGTGCGCCGCGCCGGGCGCGTCCTTCCGCAGCGCTGCTCCCAGCGGCGTGAGCGCAAACCGCTGCGTAACGTCCTCGGTGAAGATCCCCAGGCTGGCCAGCGCACGCATCAGCCGATACAGGAATGCGGGTTGCGTGTGCGTCAGGTCCGCGAGTTCGTCAACGCTCCGCGGCCCTGCGGCCAGGTGGTCCGCCAGAGCGAGCCTGGCTGCCGCAAAGAGCATCCTCGGCATCCAGTAGGCCGTGCTCATCGCGATCAGCTGTGCGTGCGGTGGAAGCGAGGTGCCCGATTTCTTCTGCTCAGTCTTCATCCATTCTCCAGTCAGGGGACGCTGCCTTGTTTCGCCGTGACCAGCGCGCCGGGCGTCCCATCGGGCGGCTGGCCAGGATTGGTTCAGGCCCGCGTGGCCCGGTGCCCCTCAGGGGCTCGCGAGGATCCGCGCCAGCGCCGCGTCGAAAGGCGCGCCCGGCGGAACCTCGATGCCGAACAGGCCGGCCAGCGTCTGGCGCAGTTCCTCCACGCTGGCGAGCTGCCGGCGCTCTCTGCGGCCATCGGGTTCGTGCAGGCTGAGATCGCGCTCGAACAGGGACTGGCGGCGCTGGCCGGCAGGGCGCGCCACCAGCAGCACCTGCGTGAAACGCGACGTCGGGTGGGTCGAGACGAACCAGTTGGCGACCTCGTAATCGACGTACTGCTGGGGCTGCAGGTCGAAACTGTAGACCGGCTGCCACTCTCCGCGCAGCTCGACGTCGAGATGGAAGAGGTCGCGCTGGGCCGTCAGGCGGTAACGCTCGATCGGTGTCGCCTGGATGCGGCCCGTGACGAGTTCGAGCGGGCCGGGCATCGAGACGCCGCCGAAACCGGTGTCGGCGATGTACGTACCCTCGACGAGATCGACCCTGAGCAGCATGTGCGTGCGCGGCCCGGACCGGTCCGGCGGGGCCTTCCACAGCACGCGCGCCGCGAGCCCGGTGACCGCGAAGCCCAGGCGCTGGAGTGCTGCGGCGAAGAGGATGTTGTGTTCGAAGCAGTAGCCGCCCCGCGGGCTGCGAATCATCTTGGCCTGCAGCGCTGCCAGATCGAGCGGTACCGGCTCGCCGGCCAGGCAGGCCAGGTTCTCGAACGGAATCGAGCTGATATGCCGCCACTGGATCTCGCGCAGCGTCGCCAGGGTCGGTGAACGTTCGCCCAAGTACCCGATCCGGGCACAGTAGGCATCCAGGTCGAAAGTCTCGATCTCGGGCAACGGGAACATCGTGGACGGTAGTGTCCCTCATCCCGTGGCGCGCGGCTACTCGGGCAGGCGCTCCGGGCTGCCCGACAGCGCAACCCCGTGATGGCGCCGCAGGGTGGGGCGCCGCCGCGACCGGACCTCAGCGCGGCGGCGGCCACGCGAGCGACTCGTCGCGCACGTGGTAGGTCTTCCCGTAGCACCCGGCGTTGCCGAGGCAGTACACGGTGAGCGCCGCGAGGTCGGCGCGCGTCATCGGGCCGATGAAACCCTGGTCCTCGGTCAGCGCCGCCTTGCCGGTGGCCGGCGTGCCGTCTGGCCAGAGTCGCGTGTTGCGGATGATCGTGAAGGTGAGGCCGCTCGCGCGGAGCACGTCCTCACCGACGCCCTGGTCCTTCAGCCGGTCGAGCAGGCCCGGCACCTTGTCCCAGCCGAGGCCCGCGAACCGCTCCACGTTGGCGCCGGCGCCCACCGCGCCGCTGTGGATCATGTGCCGCACGCCCGCGGCGCGCGCGGCCGCGGTGAGCGGCGGCATCAGCTTCGCGTAGAAGCGCGCGTCGCCGTCCTCGACCCGCACGGCGGTGATCACCGCGTCCACACGCCGGCCGGCGAACGCGGCATCGATCTCCGCAGGCTTCATCAGGTCGCCCGTCACGAAAGTCACCGGCAGGCCCGCGAGACGGGCGCGGTCCGAGCCGGCGCGCGTGAAGACGGTGACCCGCTCGCCGCGTGCCACCAGCCGGCGCACGATCTCGGCGCCGAGCTGACCCGTGCCGCCGAACACCAGCACCTCCGCCGGGCGCGGCGGCGTGACGACGGCCGCGTCCTCGCCGGCGGACGCCACGGACGATGCCAGCGCCGCGAGTAGCGGCACGAGGAACGCGAGGGCGGCGGCGCGCAGGCGGTGCATGGCCATATGGTACCTTGTCGCGCCAGCCCGGCCACACGCCAGGAGAGATCCCCATGCCGAGTCCCGCCCGCTTCGCCACCCTTGCCCGCGTAGCCGCCCTGGCGCTCCTTGCCGCCGGCGGCGGCGCCCCGGCTGCCCCACCGGCGGCCGCGCCCGTCCCGCAGCTCGTCCGCCCGGACGGAAGCTACCCCACGCGGGCGCTCGAGAAGGACGTCGTCGTGGTCAAGGTGCTCCAGCACGGCGTCACCAACCTGCAGCAGGCGCCGAGCATCGAGGCGGGCCTGAAGACCAACCTCGACACGATGGTGCGGCTCGCGCGCCAGGCCTGCAGCACGGGGAAGAAGCCCGACTTCCTCCTCTACAACGAGTTCCCGCTGACCGGCTACTCCGAGGGCACGCGCGAGGAGAAGCTGAAGTTCACCATCCGCATCCCGGGACCAGAGACGGCGGCGCTCGGCGCGATCGCGCGCGCGTGCGACACGTACCTCATCTTCGGCAGCTACGCGCGCGACGACGAGTGGCCGGGGCACATCCTCAGCCTCAACGCCGTCATCGACCGCAAGGGCGAGGTGGCCGCACGCTACTGGAAGACGCGCAATGTGAAGCGCCTGACACCCGGCACCGAGATCCCGACGACGACGATCGAGGGCGTGCGCGACCGCTACCGCGCGCGCTACGGCATCGAAGCCGAGTTCCCCGTGCTGCAGACGGAGTACGGCAACATCGCGGTGAGCACCGTGCAGCTCGACCCGTTCGTGTTCGCCGCCTTCGCCATGCGCGGGGTGGAGATCATGTTCCGCACGGCCACTCTCTTCTCGCCAGCGGACGTGAAGGCGATCGCGCAGTTCAACAACTTCTACTCGGCGATGTCGAACATCACCTTCCCGCCGGGCAGCCCGGCGGCGTCGATGGGGGGCCAGTCGCTGATCGTCGGGCCACGCGGGCAGGTGCTCGCGGAGGACCCGACGAACGACGAGGCGATCATCGAGGCGGAGATCCCGATCGCCGCGTTCCGGAGGAACCGCCGCACGCCGCACTACCCGCTCGAGGTGGTGGCGACGGTGTTCTCGCAGTACGTACAGGAGACACCGCTCAACCACCTCGACCTGCCGCCGGCCGAGCTGCCGGCGACGGGCAAGGACATGGCGGGGCTGATCGACCGCACCAGCCGGTGGTTGAACCCGCCCGCGAAATGACGCGATGACGCCCCCCCCGGGGAGGGTTGGGGGGGATCGCGGCGAAGCAACCCGCCGGGTCGCCGTGCTCCGGCCCGCGGCGGTTTGCCACGCCGCCCGCTGGAATCCCGCCCGCGGTCGGCGGTCGAATATTTTCACGGCGGGGTGCGGCGCGGCGTTGAGTCGGGCCGCGCAGCCGGCATAATGGTCCGCAATCAACGAACGCCGACGGAGGCGATGCAGCATGGCCGAAGAGCGCAATTACAGAGTGGTGACAACCGGCGGCAACCGGGGCGGCGACCTCCTCGCCGGCGGCGTCGCAATCCCCTCCGAGCTCGCCACGAACCGCGTCCTGCGCAACACCTACCTCCTGCTCGCCGCGACGCTGCTGTTCAGCGCCGCGATGGCCGGCGTCGCGATGGCGGTCGGCATGCCCTACCTCGGGCCCATCGTCACCCTGGTCGGCTACTTCGGCCTGCTGTTCCTTACCTACAGGCTGCGGAACTCCGCGGCGGGCATCGCGGCGGTGTTCGGCCTCACGGGCTTCATGGGCCTGACGCTCGGGCCGCTGCTCAGTGCCTACATGAGCAACGTGCCGAACGGCGGCGATCTCGTGATGACGAGCCTCGGCGTAACCGGGCTCCTGTTCGCAGGCCTGAGCGTCTACGTGGTGAAGTCGCGCCGCGACATGAGCTTCATGGGCAGCTTCCTGACGGTCGGCCTCTTCGGCCTGCTCGGCGTGATCCTGGTCGGCCTCTTCGTGGACCTCTCGGCCTTCCAGATGGCGATCTCCTCGGCCGTCGTGCTCCTGATGGCGGGCATGATCCTCTACGAGACGAGCGCCATCATCCACGGCGGGCAGGACAACTACATCCTCGCTACCGTGAGCCTGTACGTCAGCATCTACAACATCTTCGTGAACCTGCTGGCGCTGCTCGGGATGGGCGGCGACGACTGACGCGTCCCGCTATCCGCACCTGGACCGACCAGTTCGACCTATACTCGGTGCCGACGACAGGGCGCGGAGTGTCCCGACATGTCGCACAGGCCGAGGATTCCCAGCACCCATCGAGGTGTCCGCGGTAAACGGCTACTGATCGTCACCCTGGCCGTGGCACTCGCCGGATGCGCCGGTTTCGCCGCCACGCGGCCCTACGACCGGGTCGTCACCGGTGCAGGCGCCCGGGTCACCATTACCAAGACGGTACGTCTCGCCGAGGTTGCCCCGAATCCCGGTGGCGCCCGATTCCTGCTCGACGTCATCGAGCCCGACGCACTCTGTCAGTTCACCTACGCAGGCAGCATCGACCTGGACCCGAAGCAGGAACCGCAGGCCGGATCGCGGACGATCATCATGCCCGCGGGGCGAGCCTACTTCCGGGTCTTCATCGAGAACCCGAGCATCATCGAGAACGTCTCGTTCGTCCTGGAGAAGGACCAGGAATACTCGATCGACTACGCCTACCTTGGACCCGGCGGTTACGACAAGGTGAAGTACGAGCTTCGCTACGTGAAAAGACAGCCAACCGGAGAGTGGGTACCGGTCGATGTCGACTTCTGGTCCGTGTGCCGGCGCGAGAAAGGTCTGCCGCCAGAATGAACAGCCCGGTGATGAGTCTGCCGCTCCTGATTGCGGTGACCGCAACGCTGGGCTGCACGCAGCTCGACACCCACGAGCCCGTGCAGACCGGACCCCGCGCCCGGCTCACTTTTGCATCGCCGTATCTGGAGGATCGTTTCCTCGCCATCGACGGGTTGCACCTCGAGATTTCCGACGCGGACACGGCCTGCCGTTTCGTCACGCGCGGTCGGCTCGCGCTATCCGGCAACACGAAGACCGCGACGACCTATGTCAGCGCCAACCGCCGGGCGTATTTCAGCGTCTGGCAGGGCAGCACCGGCATGCTCGGCGAGAGCTACTCACGGATGGACTTTTCCTTCGTGCCGGAGGATGGCGCCGAGTACCGGATCGAGCACATCGACAATCCCGCCCGGCTGCGTGTGCAGTTCCTCACCGTGAACGCCGACGGCAGCACGCGTCCGTTCGAAGTGCAGGACCACACCTGCACGGCGCCGTAGCGCTGCGTGTTCGCCACCGGAGCCGCGGCCATGCCGAAGAGCCGGTCGCCCCCGGCACGGGCACTCCCGAGGGGCCTCGCGGGCCGTTCCAGGTCGCACGCCAGGCAGTGACGTAGCCACAGCTGCGGAGCACCGACATATTCACGCGCGGACGTCGCTTGCCGGGATCCTCTACTCCGCGAAGAACCGTCGTGGATTCTCTTCGAGCAGGCGGGTGATCTGCACATCGGTGGCACCGCCTGCCTTGAGCTTCGGGATGATGCGCTCGAAAAAGTGGGTCGGGGTCCAGATCGAGAACATGGCCGCCACGCCCGGATCATGGGTATCTGGAATTGGCTCGCCGCGCCAGCACCAGACGGAATCATGAGAGACGACGAGCTGGCTCTCTTTGCCGGCAGCGAGGAGTGCAAGCAGCGATTTCACGCGAACTTCGTCGTCCTGGACAACGAGAACTCCAAAGCGATCGAAGCCGAGGTAGGAGCCGCGCTCGAGGATCCGCATGTGATAAGCGTGGTCGGACGTGCCGCACGAGTGACCGATGATGATCCGGTGCGCAGGGACGCCGGCGTCGGTGAGGATCAGTTGCTGCTCGTCACCGAAGCGGCCGTCGTCGGTGTGGGTGGTGATCGGTGCGCCGGTTTCGCGTGAGGCGATCGCGGCGGCTTCCAGGACCGTGCGCTCGTAGGCGCTTACCCCGTGCGCTCCGGTGGCAACCTTGATGATTCCGGCCCTGATGTCGGTGTCGCCGATGCCCCTGGTGAGCTCGTGGATGAAGAGCTCGGCGATCGATGCAACGCGCCAGAGCCTCCGCCCGCGACGGGCCACGACGGATCGTGTCGGCTTCCCAGCCGGGAAAGCCGATGAGCAGGTGCTCGTGGGCAAGGGTGCGGCCGAGATCGTCGGGGGAGATCGGGCCGGTGACGGTCTGGACGGTTCGTCGTGTCGGGTTGTTCATGACCACTCTGCGTCGTGCGCCTTGCCGCACACCTCGGCCGAGAGCCACGACGCCGGCTGCCTGTCCCCTCCCGTAACAATCGGGTCGCGACTGGCGTCGCTCCTACGGGGGCCCGGTCGCGACTGGCGTCGCTCCTACGGGGGCCCGGAGCTTACCCCTTCAGGACCCCGAGCACCTCGTCCAGCATCTTCTTCGCATCGCCGAAGAGCATGCGGTTGTTGTCCTTGTAGAAGAGCGGATTGTCCACGCCGGCGTAGCCGGAGGCCATGGAGCGCTTCATGACGATGGAGGTCTTCGCCTTCCACACCTGGAGCACCGGCATGCCGGCAATGGGGCTCGTCGGGTCGTCCTCGGCGGCGGGGTTCACGATGTCGTTGGCGCCGATCACCATGGCGACGTCGGTGTCCGGAAAGTCTTCGTTGATCTCGTCCATCTCGAGCACGATGTCGTAGGGCACCTTGGCCTCGGCGAGCAGCACGTTCATGTGCCCGGGCATGCGCCCGGCGACCGGGTGGATGCCGAAGCGCACGTTGACGCCTTTCTCTCGCAGGAGCTTCGTGATCTCGTACACGGTGTGCTGGGCCTGGGCGACCGCCATGCCGTATCCGGGCACGATGATGACCTGCTTCGCATCGCGCAGCAGTCCGGCGGTTTCCACCGCACTGATCGCCGTCACCTCGCCCGCCGGCTGTGCGCCCGCGGCAGCAGGGGCTGCGCCCTCGCCGGTGCCGAAGCCGCCGGCGATGACGCTCACGAAATTGCGGTTCATCGCCCGGCACATGATGTAGGAGAGGATCGCACCGCTCGACCCGACCAGCGCGCCGGTGACGATCAGCAGGTCGTTCGACAGCATGAAGCCGGTCGCCGCCGCTGCCCAGCCGGAATAGCTGTTGAGCATGGAGACCACGACCGGCATGTCCGCTCCGCCGATGGCCATCACCATGTGCACGCCGAAGAGGAGCGCGATCACCGTCATGACGATGAGCGGCGTCATGCCGGCGGCGATGTCCTCCACCTGCAGGAAGGCGTAACCGAACCAGATCACCGCCAGCAGGCCCGCGAGATTCAGCCAGTGGCGTGCCGGCAGCAGCACGGGCTTGCCGCCGATCTTGCCGGAGAGCTTGCCGAAGGCGATGACGGAGCCCGAGAAGGTGACGGCACCGATCAGGATGCCGATGTAGATCTCGATCTCGTGGATGGCCTTCTCGGCGCCTTCGAAGGCGATCGAGGTGTCGATGTAGCTCGCAAACCCGACCAGGCAGGCGGCGAGTCCCACCAGGCTGTGCATGAGCGCGACGAGTTCCGGCATCTGCGTCATCTGTACCGTGCGCGCGGCGTACAGGCCGATGGCCCCGCCCGCCACCATGGCACCGACGATCCAGGGCAGGCCCTCGGCGGTGACGCGCGGGCCGAACACGGTGGCGAGCACCGCAATCGTCATGCCGACGATGCCGTAGAGGTTGCCGCGCCGGGAGGTCTCGGGGTTGGAGAGGCCGCCGAGACTGAGGATGAAGAGGATGGCAGCGCCCAGATAGGCGATGGCTGAGAGGCTGGCTGACATGCGCGTGGGTCCTCTACTTGCGGAACATCGCCAGCATGCGGCGCGTGACGGCGAAGCCGCCGAACATGTTGATGGCCGTGAGCGCCAGTGCCAGCACGGCGAGCCCCAGGATCCAGCCGGAAGGACGCTCGGCCGTCATGCCTCCGAGCGGCGGGGCCACCTGGATCAGCGCCCCGACCGCGATGATGCTGGAGATCGCGTTGGTGACGCTCATGAGCGGGGTATGCAGCGCGGGCGTGACGTTCCAGATGACCATGTAGCCGATGAAACAGGCGAGCACGAACACGGTGAAGTGCGCCAGGAACGAGGCCGGCGCGAAGGCACCGATCAGCCAGAAGAGCACGCCGGCCACGCCGAACATCGCTGCCAGCGTCGTTCCGGAGGCAGCCTCGCCGCCACCGTGACCGTGGCCGGACTTCTTCGCCGGGGCCGGTGCGGCGCCCGCCGGCTTCGGCTGCGCCGGGGTTGCCGCGGCTTTCGGCGGCGGCGGCGGCCAGGTGACCGTCCCGTCCCTGATGACGGTGAGCCCCCGGATGGCCTCGTCGTCGAAATTCACGTCGATGGTACCGTCCTTCGCCTTGCACAGCTCCTCGGCGAGCCGCAACAGGTTCGAGGCGTACAGCGTCGAGGCCTGCCTCGCCAGCCGGCTCGGCAGGTCGGTGTAGCCGATGATCGTGACGCCGTGGCGCACCACGCTCGCGCCCGGCTCGGTGAGTTCGCAGTTGCCACCCTGCTCGCCGGCCATGTCGACGATCACGCTGCCCGGCTTCATGCTCCGCACCATCTCGGCGGTGATGAGCCGTGGCGCCGGCTTGCCGGGGATCAGCGCGGTGGTGATGATGATGTCGGCTTCTTTCGCCTGTCGGGCATACATCTCGCGCTGGGCCTGCTGGAAGCCCTCGCTCATCACCTTCGCGTAGCCGCCGCCGCCGGAGCCTTCTTCCTCGTAGTCGACCTTGACGAACTCGCCACCCAGCGACACGACCTGGTCGGCCACCTCGGCGCGGGTGTCGTTGGCACGCACGATGGCGCCGAGGTTGGCGGCGGTGCCGATGGCCGCCAGCCCCGCCACACCCGCGCCGGCCACGAACACCCTGGCCGGCGGAATCTTCCCGGCGGCGGTCACCTGGCCATTGAAGAAGCGGCCGAAGGCGTTGGCGGCCTCGATGACCGCCCGATAGCCGCTGATGCTCGCCATGGAGGTCAGCGCATCCATCTTCTGCGCGCGCGACAGCGTGCGCGGCAGCGAGTCGATGGCGAGCACGGTCACCTTCCGTGCCGCCAGTTGCTGCATCAGTTCGGGGTTCTGCGCCGGCCACACGAAACTGACGAGGGTGGTGCCGGGCTTCATCAGGCCGATCTCGGCTGGCGTCGGTGCCCGCACCTTGAAGACGAGGTCGGCGGCGGACCAGAGGGCTGGCGCATCCGGAGCGATCTGCGCGCCGGCCGCGCGGTAGGCCGCGTCGTCAAAACTGGCTGCTTCTCCCGCTCCACTCTCGACGGTGACGGCGAAGCCGAGCTTGATCAGCTTCTCGACGATTTCGGGAACGGTGGCGACGCGCTTTTCCCCGGCGAAGACCTCGCGGGGCACACCGATGGTCAGGGGCATGACGACCTCTCCGGCCGCGACCGGCGCGGCGGCGGCCAATCATACTCAGGTTCGCGGGATTTGCGAGGCCGGGCGGTCAATCTCACCGCGCGGAAACCGTGCCGCCGTGCCCGGACAGGCGGGTGACGAACTGCCCGTTCGACGGATCCACGCACCAGCCGCGGGTGATGCCCTGGGCCTCGTCACCGTCGAGGTCGGACCACAGGACCCAGCACTCGCGCGGCTCCGGCAGCGCGTCGTCGCGCTGGAAGCGCAGGCCAAACTGCACCGAGTCGCCCGGCTGGAAGCCAGCCGCCCGCGCGGCGTCGAAGGCTGCCGGGCTGTCGACGAACGCGGTCGACACCGGCTTCATCAGCACGCACGCCTCGCCGCTGCCGACATTGTCGATCTTCGGCCCGTTGGCGAGCACGCGGATGCGCGTGCAGGTGCCGGCCGCCGGCGACTGCACGTCGTAGAACCAGAAAGCGTGGCGCGGCCCCTCGGCGAGGCTCGTCGTCACGAGAACGAGCTGGGCGTCGGCCTGCCACTTCGCGGCCTCGGCCAGCGCCTGGTCGAGGTGGGTGCGGGCGGTGATGCCGGCGTCGGCTGCAGGCTCGCCTTCAGCCGGAGCCGGCGCAGCCGGAGCCGGCGCAGCCGGCTGGGCTGCGGGAGCCTCGCCCGTCGCGGGCCCGGGTGCCGGGGCCTCGCCGCCGCAGGCCGCTGCCAGCAGGGCCGCCGCGAAGGCGGCTGTCCACGTCCTCGATGCGGTCATGTGCCGTCCTCCCCTGTGCCAGACGCCGGCTCACTATACGCCGGTGCTCCGACTGCATCGAACGGCCAGGGATTGCCGGAAACCGCCTGAAAGCCGCTCCGGAACCTATCCGGCTGCAGCCACTCGAGGCCCCCGAGCCACAGTGCGCCACCGCCGAGGACGAGCAGGATCACGCCGCCGAGCTGCGCCGGCAGGTGCACGAACGCCACCCCGAGCCGGTCACGCCAGGTCCTGGCTTCGCGGCGAAAGCCGATCAGCATCCCGGCGCCCTGGCAGGCCAACGCGGCGCCGACGGGCAGCAGCGCCCGATACGGGCGTGCCAGCACGGCATCGCGCTGGCTGTCGGGGCCGACGCCGGCGAAGAACAACAGGCCAGCGACCAGCGCCGCGAGCCCGCCGATGGCGAACACCAGACCGAAGGGCACGGCTGCCCCGCCCTCGTAGATGAAGTAGCGGTACGCCCGCCGCGTCATCGAACCGCCGCGGATGAACATGAGTCGACGCTCACGCACCGCGAACCAGGCGACGAGCAAGCCGCTCAGTCCAAGGCCGACGACGCCGGCTGCGGCAAGTCGCGGCCAACCGAGGTTGAAGCCACCGCCCATGGCTGCCAGGGACAGTGCGGGAGCGACGAAGAACTGCAGCACCACGCGGCGCTCGACGAAGCGCCACTCGGCCTCGTCGACGGGGATGCGCCCGCCCGAGAACGGCAGCGGCGGGTCCGGGACTCCGGGCGTCGACGCCGGCGTCCGATCGGCTCCGGGACCATTCTCACCGGACGTCATGGCGGCGACGCGCGACCAGTTTCTCGACTTCCACCGCAGCGAACACCACGACGGACAGCGCCAGGCAGACGGCGAACTCCGCTGCCGACAGCGGTGCGGTATGAAACACCGGCTGCAGCACCGGCACGTATACGACGGCGAGCTGGAGCAGGAAGGTGATCGCCACGGCGAGCAGCAGCGGCCCGTTGGAGAGCAACCCCAGGCGAAAGAGCGAGTCCCGTTCGGAACGGATGGCCAGCACGTGCCCCATCTGCGAGAACGTCAGCACCGTGAACACCATGGTCTGCCAGTGCCAGTCCATGCGCAACGCCAGCGCCTGCGTGACGAGCGACACGCCGCCCATGAGCATCCCCACCCACACGACATGCTGCCACAGGCCGCGGGCGAAGATGCTCTCTGCGGGCGGCCGCGGCGGGCGACGCATGACGCCCTGCTCGGCCGGCTCGACCGCAAGGGCCAGCCCCGGCAGCCCGTCGGTGACGAGGTTGATCCACAGGATGTGGATCGGCAGCAGTGGAATCGGCAACCCGAGGAATGGGGCCAGAAAGAGCGTCCAGATCTCGCCCGAGTTGCTCGTCATCGTGTAGCGCACGAATTTGCGGATGTTGTCGAAGATACGCCGGCCCTCGCGCACCGCGGCGACGATCGTGGCGAAGTTGTCGTCGAGCAGCGTCATGGCCGAGGCCTCGCGGGCGACGTCGGTACCGGTCCGTCCCATGGCCACGCCGATGTCGGCCTGCCTGAGCGCCGGCGCATCGTTGACGCCGTCACCGGTCATGGCGACAAACTCACCGGCATCCTGCAAGGCCCGCACGATGCGGATCTTCTGTTCCGGGCTGGTGCGCGCATAGATCCGCACGCGCTTCACCTCGGCCGCGAATTCGGCGTCGGGCAGCCGCCCGAGTTCGCGTCCCGTGAGCACGAGGGCGCCGGGTTCCGCGATGCCGAGCCGCATCGCGATGGCGAGTGCGGTCGCCGGGTGGTCGCCGGTGATCATCACCGGCGTGATGCCCGCCTCGCGGCAGGCCGCCACGGCGCCTGCCGCCGCCGGGCGTGGCGGATCCATCAGGCCTGCGAACCCGACGAACTCGAGGACGCGCTCGTCGATGTCCGGGTCGGGGTGCTCCGGCGCGCTGCCCAACCGGCGCAGCGCGAAAGCGAGCACGCGCTCGCCGGCGGCGGCCAGCCCGGCAGCGCGTGAATCGGGCGTTGCCCCGCAGGCAGCGGTGGCCGCTGCAATCGATGCCGGGGTACAGCGGGAGAGCACCGACTCCGGTGCGCCCTTGACCAGCATCAGCACGCCGTCACCGTCGCGGTGGAAGGTGCTCATGCGAGCGCGTCCGGCATCGAAGGGAATCTCGGCGAGGCGCGGGTGCGCGTGCGCCCACCCGGCCCGGCACGGCGCCGGCACGGCGGCGAGGAGCGCGGTCTCCGTCGGATCACCGGCAAGCGTGCCGGTGGCGTCTACCCGGGCGTCGTTGCAGAGCGCCATGACGAGCCCGAGGTCGTGCCAGACGCCAGCCGGCGGGTCTGGAAGGGCTGCGCGCACCTCGCTGCCGACCACCAGAGTACACACCTGCATCCGGTTCTCGGTGAGGGTCCCGGTCTTGTCCGTGCAGATGAAGGTGACCGAGCCCAGCGCCTCCACCGCGGGCAGGCGGCGGATCAGGCTGTTGCGCCTGGCCAGGCGCGCTGCACCGAGCGCGAGCGAGATCGTCACCACCGCCGGCAGGGCCTCCGGGATGGCCGCCACCGCGAGACTCACCGCCGTCAGGAACATCGTCAGCGGCGGCTCGCCGTGCAGCCAGCCGACGACGAAAAGCATGGCGCAGAGGGCCAGCACGGCGACGGCGAGCCGGCTGCCGAACTGCGCGAGCCGCTGCTGCAACGGTGTACGGCCCGCACCGGCACCGAGCAAGGCCGCGATCCGGCCAAGTTCGGTGCGCATCCCGGTCGCCACGACGATGCCGCGCGCACGGCCCCGGGTGATCAACGTGCCCTTCCAGACCATGCCGGCGCGATCGCCGAGCGGTGCAGCGGCGTCGGCGAGCGCCGCCGGCCCCTTTTCCACCGGCACCGATTCGCCGGTGAGCGCCGCCTCCTCGGCCTGCAACCGCACCGCCTCGACCAGCCGGATGTCGCCCGGCACCACGTCCCCGGCTTCAAGGCAGACGAGGTCACCAGGCACCAGGTCGATGGCCTCGATGACGTGGATCTCACCCTCGCGCACCACGCGCGCCTTGTGGGCGGCCATGCGCCGCAGGGCAGCCATCGCTTTCTCGGCGCGGTATTCCTGCGCAAAGCCGATCACCCCATTGAGAACGACGATGACCAGGATGGCGATGGCATCCTGCGGCTCGCCGACGATGCCGGCCACCACGGCGGCGGCCACCAGCACGAGGATCATGAAGTCGGTGAACTGTGCCGCCAGCATCGCCGGCCACGGCCGCACGCCGCTCGCCGCGAGCAGGTTCGCTCCGTGGCGTTCGAGCCGCCGGCTGGCCTCGCCGTGGCTCAACCCGGAGGTCGCATCGCTCGCGAACTGCGCCACCACGGCGTCGCTGCCGAGCGTGTGCCAGGCGGGCTCCCGGTTCTGCGGGCCGTCGCCGGTCGCCACCCTACCCACCCTGCCTGTCGTGATGCGGGCCGGTCACGACGGGGTCAGGCGACGGTCCGGCGGCTGGCCGGGGTTCGCCGCCGGCCGCAAGGGCATTGATTCCTGACCGGTCCGGGCGCATCGTCCACCTGAGGGCCGATGCGCAGCGCGGGCAGCGGCCCGTCAGGAGACACGACATGAGCACCATCGAAGAAATCCTCGCCGTCAAGGGACGCAGCGTCTACGCCATCGCTCCGCACCGCACGGTCTACGACGCCATCGTCCTGATGGCCGAGAAGGAAGTCGGCGCGCTGCTGGTGATGGAGGGCGAGCGGCTCGTCGGCATCATCAGCGAACGCGACTACGCGCGGCGCGTCGTCCTGGCCGGCAAGTCCTCGCGCGACACCCCGGTACGCGACGTCATGACCAAGCGCGTGCTCTGTGCCCGGGGCACCCAGACGGTCAACGAGTGCATGGCCCTGATGACCGCCAAGCGCGCCCGTCATCTGCCGGTACTCGACCACAAACACGTGATCGGCGTGGTCTCGATCGGCGATCTCGTCAAGGCCACCATTCGAGAACAGCAGTTCGTCATCGAGCAACTGCAGCACTACATCAGTGGCAGCTGAGCGCCGCCAGCAGACACCTCAGCCTGAGCGCTGGAACCAGTAGCGGTCCACCAGCGCACCGCCGCCCATGAACAGCGGCATGCCGGTCACGATCTCGCTCTGGTGCGAGCGCAACGTGAGTTCCGGCTCCATGAGCGCGATGACCGCCGGGCGCTCCACCCGGTGCGGACCGATGGGCCAGCGGTCCCACCAGCCGCGCCGCCCGAGGTGCGTGAGCACGAAATCTCCGCCCGGAGCGAGCCAGCGCAGCAACTGCGTCTTGTAGAGCGCGTGACCGTGCGCATCGAAGCTGTGCAGGCAGCCGACATCGAGTACGACGTCGAAGCGCTGTGGCGGCACCCAGGTGGTGACGTCGGCCTGGCAGGCGGTGATCTGCAGGCCGGCATCGGCCGCGGCCCGGCGGACCATGTCGATGGCCTGCGGCATGAAGTCGACGGCGGTTACGTTGTAGCCCTGCCGTGCGAGGAACAAGGAGTACGTGCCGGCACCGCAGCCGACGTCGAGTGCCGCACCCGGCCGGGACCGCGCAGCGAGCGCATCGACCAGCAACTGCGGCGGCTCCGTGCGGTGCCAGGGCAGGTCCTCGGCCCGGCTGGCCTTGCCGTAGAGACGCTCGAAAACCTTGCGGCTGCGGTCGGTCATGGGTCGACGTCCTCGCGATGTGTCGGCGGCGGCTGGAGATCAGCGGGCGGGATCCGCGTTCCCGCGGCCCGGTTGCCGGGCCGCGGGAGCGGATGGACCGTCAGGCTCAGGAAGCTTCGGCCTCCTTGCGGGCGCCGCGGCTCTTCAGCAGGGGCACGGTCTCCAGCACCCAGTTGCCGGCGGTCCGCCGGCCGGGCGAGGGGATCGCGAAGGCGACGTTGCCCTTGCCGTTACGCGCCTTGAAGTCGTCCCAGTCGATGCGCCAGCCCTTGTCGTCGTACTGGCGCAGCCAGTCGCGATACGCGGCCACGGCCTTGTCGGCCGGCATCAGCACTTCCTTCGTGTTGGAGATCGGCGTGCGCAGCGGGTAGAGGTCCGTCAGGATCTCGATGTCCTGCTGGGCGATGACCTTGTTGCGCGCGTGGATCGGGCCATCCTTGTCGGGCTCGAGCATGAAGTTGCGCATGTTGACGAAGAAGATGCGCGTGCGGTTGTCATCGACCGGCTGCTCGAGGAAGTACTGGCGGAACGCCTTGCCCGGGGCGACGTTGATCTCCGTGATCATGCAGTTCGGCCCGTGCGTGCCGCTGCCACCGATCACCTCGCCGGCCGGCGCGTTGGCGTCCTTCCACGTTGCGTGCTTGAGGCCCGGCGCCTTGAACTTGTGGGTGAACCACATGCCCCAGCCCTGCTCCTGGCCCGCCACGTCGTATTCGTTCACGCGGTAGGTCTCGCGATTCACGGCCGAGTGCCCGTGCGTCGGGTGCACGAACTCGTTGTGTGCCGGATCGAGCCCGTTCTCGATGGAACGCTCGTAGTAGTAGGGGACGTCGAGAATCAGCACGCTGTTGGCGCGCCACTTCGGATCGCCCCATTCCCTGACGGTCATCAGCGGCGGGCGCTCGCTCTCCGGCAGGTCGCCGAGGAAGGCGAACACGATGCCGTACTTCTCCACCGTCGGGTAGGAATCGACCTTGGCGCGCGGCGGCGGCTTGGTGCCGTAGCCGATCGAGGGGA
>JADZBS010000139.1 GCA_020851975.1 Gammaproteobacteria bacterium
ACCCGTAGGAGCGACGCCAGTCGCGACCCTATAATCCGCTGACCATGATCGACGTGCCCCCGTTCCGAACCCTGGTCGTTGCCGCGCTGGCGGCGCTGCTCGTCGCCTGCTCGCTGCCGCTCGCCAGCGAGAGCGAGATCGACACCCAGGGCGATGCCGAATTCCAGAAGATCCGCAACAAGACGCCGATCAGCACGGATGCCCGCCTGCGCGCCTACGTGAACTGCGTGGCCAACGCCATCGTGCGCGAGCTGCCGCCGCCCTACGTCGACCAGGACGGGGAGGTCGAGGTCTTCGACAGCGAGGAGATCAATGCCTTCGCGCTGCCGGGCGGGCACATCGGTGTCTTCACCGGCATCTTCAAGGTGGCGGAGAACCAGGACCAGCTCGCCACCGTGATCGGCCACGAGGTGGCCCACGTCACCGAGCAGCACGCGCTGAAGCGCTACAACCGCGAGGCGACCACGCAGATCGGCGTGGTGGGCGTGGCCATCGCCACGGGTACCGGCCAGGCGGGCGCCGATCTCGCCGGCATGGTGGCGAGCCTCGGCCTGTCGCTGCCGTTCAGCCGCAGCGAGGAGAGCGAGGCCGACACCGTCGGCCTGCGCTACATGGCGAGGGCGGGTTTCGATCCGCGCCAGAGCGTGCGGCTGTGGCAGAACATGCAGAGGAAGGACAAGCTCGGCCCGCCGGAGATGCTCTCGACGCATCCGTCTTCCGGGCACCGCATCGACGAGCTGATCGCGCAGTTTCCGGAGTCGCTGCAGTTCTACAACGCCGCACAGGCGGCCGGCAAGCAGCCGCGCTGCCAGCGCTGATGAGACCGGGCATGCCGATCGACACGATGAGGCGCTCGGCGCTGCTGGTGCTGCTCGCCGTGACGTCCGGCGGCTGCACGTTGCTGCAGCGGCCTGCGCCGCCGCCGCCGGAGGCGCCACCGGCACCGGTCGAGGGCGAGCCGCTGCCGACGACGCTTTTCACGCTGCCGGATGCCGCCACCAGCGTGGTCGGCACGCTCCAGGTCATCCGCACGCGCCAGGAAGACACCTTCATCGACATCGCGCAGGCCTACGATCTCGGCTACGACGAGCTCGTCGAGGCCAATCCCGGTGTCGATCCCTGGCTGCCCGGCGACGGCACGGAGATCGTGCTGCCGAGCCGCTTCGTGCTGCCCGATGCGCCGCGTGAGGGCATCGTCCTCAACGTCGCCTCCAAGCGGCTGTTCTACTTCCCGAAGCCCTGGCCGGGCGCCGCCCCGGTGGTGCACACCTTTCCGATCAGCATCGGCCGCGAGGGCTGGGCGACGCCGCTCGGGCGCACGAAAGTCGTCTCGAAGAAGAAGGACCCGCCCTGGCGCGTGCCGGCGTCGATCCGGCGCGAGCACGCGGAGAACGGCGACCCACTGCCGGCGGTCGTGCCGCCCGGCCCGGATAACCCGCTCGGCCGGCATGCCATGCGCCTGGCGCTGCCGGGGGACTTCCTCATCCATGGCACCAACAAGCCCGCCGGCGTCGGCATGCGCGTCAGCCATGGCTGCATCCGCATGAATCCCGGGGACATCGAGTGGCTGTTCCCGCAGGTGGCGGTCGGCACGCCGGTGCACATCGTCAACCAGCCGCTGCTGGTCGGCGTGAGGGGCGGGGCCCTGTACGTCGAGGCACATCCGCCCCTCGAGGAAGACAAGGCGCGGCGTACACCGGCACTGCGGCGCGAGGTCGACAAACGGCTGGCGAAGACGGGTCTGTCCCGCCATGAAGTCGACTTCGGGCGCCTGGAGCGGATCGCCGCCGGCCAGCGCGGCATACCCCTTTCCGTCATGGTCGACGGCCTCGACGAGCAGGCCACCGTGGCCGCCGCGCCGCGCGTGGTCAATGTCGTGAGCTACGAGTGGTTCGCCGGGGACGGGGCCGCCGAATTGCCCGCGCCGGCACCGACTGCCAGCCAGACTCCGCCGGCCCGGTGATCACGCCTGCCGATGGTCTGGCCCGGCGCCACGTCCCGGTGGCGAGCCGCACGCTCCTCGTCACCTGCTGCGTGGTCTTTCTCTGGCAGGTCGCGGCGGGGCCCTGGGGAACGCTGGCCGCGCACGCGCTCGGGTTCACGCCGGCCTTCTTCTTCGCCGGCGGGGCCGATGACCCGCGGCTCGCCTGGACGCCGTTCGCCGTGCCGCTGGTCAGCTACCTGTTCCTGCACGGCGGCTGGCTGCACCTGGCCGGCAACATGGTCTACCTCTGGGTCTTCGGCGACGACGTCGAAGATGCCCTCGGCCAGCCCGGCTTCATCGTCTTCTACCTGCTCTGCGGCATCGCCGCCGCCATGGCGCAGGCGCTGCCGGACACCAGCTCGACGGTGACGGTGATCGGCGCGAGCGGCGCGGTCTCCGGCGTGCTCGGGGCCTACCTGGTGCTGTATCCGCGCGCCCAGCTCGGCGTGCTCGTGCCGGTGCTCTTCATGATCGAGCTGGTGCGCCTGCCGGCCTGGGTGGTCCTGCTCTTCTGGTTCGCGGTGCAGGTGCTGCTCGAGGTGCTGGCGCCGCACGTCGGCGGCGGCATCGCCTTTCGCGCGCACATCGGCGGCTTTCTCGCCGGCATGCTGCTCGCGCCGATCGTGCTGCTGGTGAGTGGACGCGGATTCGCGCGATTGTCGACGGCGAGCGACAGGCTGGTAAGATGACGCGCGTGGTCGTTGAGCCGGGACCGGAGTACACGCGTCCCATGGCCTGAGAGGCGCGTCGCGGTGCATTCGCAATCCAGCGGCATCTCGGTGGTGGAGATGCCGCCCCGTGGTGAGGTGATCCCGGCGTGCCGGGAGAGCGTCGCCGCCTTCGTCGGACCGGCACCGCGCGGTCCGGTCGACATCCCCGTCGCCATCCGCAGCCTGGAGGAGTTCCTCCTGCGCTTCGGCGTGCCCGGCTACCTGAGCCGGATGGAGTTCCTCCTCTATCAGTTCTTCGAGAACGGCGGCACGCTCGCCATCGTCGTGCGCGTCTGCCGCAGCGACCGGTGCAACTTCATCGCGCTGCCGGGCGCGGCCGGCGAGCTGCGCCTGCAGGCCGTCAACCCCGGGCCGCTCGAGCACCTGCGCGCCTCCATCGACTACGACGGCATCGAGGCGACCGACCGCGAGCGCTTCAACCTCACGGTGCACCGCTGCCGCTCGCCCGCCCAGCCGCTGGTGGAGGAGCAGGAGAGCTACGCCGGCGTGACCGTCAACCCGCAGGGGCCGGAGTTCGTCGGGGATGCCCTGGCCCGGTCCGCGCTGGTCCGCCTGACCGGCCGGGCGCCGGCCGAGCGGCCGACGCGCACCATCGGCAGCGATGCCGCGCAGCCGGTGCGCTACGTCTACAGCCGTTCGGACTTCGCCGGCGACAACACGCCGACCGACTACGACCTCATCGGTTCGCGCGAGCGCAGCTCGGGCATGTTCGCCCTCGAGCAGGTGCCCTGGGTGGATTTCCTGTGCCTGGTGCCCGGCGTGTCCGGGGCGGCGCTCGGGCCGGTAGCCCTGTTCGCCGCCGACCGCTACTGCCGGGAGCGCCATGCGCTGCTGATCCTCGATCCGCCGTCGTCCTGGACGACGGTCGGCGACGTCGCGCGCGCCCAGCGCGAGCGCGGCTTCACGAGCGCCAATGCGCTCACCTACTTCCCGGCGCTCGACAACCCGCCGCACGTGGCGGTGGGCGGCCATCTGAGCGCGGCCGGCGCCATCGCCGGCAGCCTCTGTGGCGCGGGGTTCGGCCTGGCCAGTCGCCCGGGGCTCATCCTCGGCCGCACGCGGCCGGCCGTTGCGCTCGATGACGCCGACGTGCACCAGCTTGCGCGGCTCGGCGTCAACGCGCTGGTGCGCCCGGTGCCCGGGCGCATCGAACTCGGTGGCCTGGTCACGCTGGCCCGCTCGGGCGGCGTGGCCACGTCCTGGAACCGGCTGCGGCAGCGCCGGGTGGCTTTGTTCGTGGCGAGCAGCGTCGCGCGCTACACGCGCTGGGCGGCATTCCAGCCGCCGGGCGAGCCCGTGTGGCAGGAGGTTCGCGACCAGGTCGGCGCCTTCCTCGCGGCCCTGCGCGAGCGCGGGCTCCTCGCCGGGGAGTCGGATCGCGAGGCCGGCTACGTCAAGTGCGACCTCGACACCAACCGCGGCACGGCGGGCAGCGGCGCGCTCTCGCTCATCGTCGGCCTGGCGCTCGCCAGGCCCGGCGACTTCGTCGCCTTCCAGGTGACCCACACGCTGCAGGGCTGCAGTGCGGGCGAGCTCGGCTGGCAGCCGGGGCTGGCGCTCGCCGGTTGAGGGCGATGCGCGGCCGTGACGGCAGTCACGGCATGAGGCGGCGTCACGGGTGTAGCGTCGAACGGGCGTGACCGCCGCCTGCGGCCGCAGCGCCGCTCGCGGCAGGCCAGCCCGCCGTGGAGGTTGCCGTGCAGGATGCGCCTCGACATCGCGCCGACTCGCTGGTGCCCGTCGCCAGCCTGGAGGAATTTTTTCGCGACAGCGTGGATGCGGCGCTCGCCGTCAACCACGTGACTGTCGAGCGCGACACTTCGCACTACGTGGTCCGCCTGCTGACGCTCTTCGCCCGCGCCGATGCCTGCTACGAGCCGGGCAGCGGCAACAGCCACCGGCCGCTCGCGCTCATGCTGGCTGATGCGGCCTCGGCCGCCGGCGCGGAGGAGCGCTGCTGCGCCCTGCAGCGGCTCGGCGACGTGGCGCTGTTCACCGCCGGGTTCTTCGCCGAGGCCCTGCACCGGCGCACGGTCGGCCTCGACTACTACGTCAACATGGGCGGCGCGGCCTATCGCTCGCTCGCCGCCGGCGCCCGTGCCACGAAGCGGAGCCGTGCGCTCGCCGAGGTCTTCGCCGAGCTCGCCGCCAAGTTCCTCGACCTCGTCGACGTGCTGAACGAGGTGCGCGCCTCGGCGGGAGGGCTGCGCGACGACGACGTGCTGCGGCTGTACGAGAACTGGCTGCGCACGGGCAGCACGCGCGCCGGCCGGTTGCTGCGCGAGGCCGGCGTGCAGCCGGTCGCGAGCGGCGTGCCGGGCTACCGTCACTGAGCCGCGCCATGCTGGTCCGCGACCTGCAGTGCCTGCTCGCCGCGCTCTACGGGATCGACATCGGCGCGGACGTGCGCGATTACCTCGTCACCGATTCCGGGGCACTCGCGCCCTGGTCCGCTGCCGTGCGCGACACGGCCGAGCAGTTGTTCATCGAGCAGGGCGACGGCGAGGTGGGCCTTGCGCTCTACCTCGAGCAGGCGCTTCTCGACCGGCTGGCCGCCGACGATCCGCGCCGCGGGCTCGATGGCGGCAATCTCGCCGATTTCTGCCTGGCGCTGGAGGGCGTCAGCCACTTCAACTACGTCGCCTGGAATGCGGCGCGCGACACGGCGGTGACGCTGCTCGAACTGGAGATGCAGGCCGAGGTGGACAAGTACGCCTGCGCGCGCGTGCTGCTCGGTGCACAGGCGACGCCCGCCGTGGAGGCGAGCCTGCTCGACTCGCTGTTCGACGATCCCGTCTTCGATCCGGTGCTCGAACCGTCCGCGCTCGCCCGCTACCAGGATGCCAACCGGCTCGCCGGCCGCTACTGTCGATGCCTGCAGGCCCGCTATCCGGCAGGCGCGCCGCCGGAGGCGATGGTGCGCGAGCTGCGCGCCTTCTACCGCTGGTCGCAGCCGGCGAAGGTGAGCCACATCCGGTCCGCCCTGTTGTCGTGAGCGGACGCATTGCCGCAGGCGCCACCCGGCGTTATGCTGCAACTGCTGCCATGGCTCGTTGCAAGCCACGGCATGCAATCCGGGGTGTGGGTGGCGGATTGCGAGGGGTACCGTGATGTTCGACAGGCCTGGTGGAGCGGGTGCCGATCGTTGTGCGCTCGCGGCGGTTTTTCTCGGTCTGCACCTGGCCGGTGTTGTTGGCGCTCTCGTCGCGGATCGGGGTCAGCGTGAAGCCGCCACGCGAGTTGTTCTGGTAGTAGTCGTAGGAGACGCCGCCCGTCCACTCCAGCCGCGTGCC
>JADZBS010000140.1 GCA_020851975.1 Gammaproteobacteria bacterium
CTCGCAGGCGCTCGGCTCCTGCCTCGCTGGCTCGACACGCCCACCGATGGCGGCCGGCACCGGGACACGAGCAGGCGTCAGACGATGCGTGACCCGGTGTCGCCCCAATAGCGGTCCTTGATCAGGCGCTTGTAGAGCTTGCCGGTGGGCAGCCGCGGGAGCGCATCGACGAAGTCGATGCTGCGCGGGCACTTGTAGTGGGCCAGATGCTGGCGTGCGTAGGCGAGGAGTTCGTCGGCCAGTTCCGGCCCGGCCACGGCGCCCCGGGCGGGCTGCACCACCGCCTTGACCGCCTCGCCCATCTCGGCATCCGGCACGCCGATCACGGCCACGTCCTCGACGGCGGGGTGCAGGATGAGGCGGTCCTCGATCTCCTGCGGATAGATGTTCACGCCGCCGGAGATGATCATGAACGTTGCGCGGTCCGTGAGATACAGGAAGCCGTCGGCATCGACATGACCGACATCGCCGAGCGCGCTCCAGCCGGCATGCTGCGGGTGCTGTGCGGAACGGGTCTTGTCCTGGTCACCGTGATAGCTGAACGGCGTGCCCGTCATCTCGAAGTACACCAGCCCGGTCTCGCCGGGCGGCAGCTCGTGCCCCTGCTCGTCGCAGACATGCAGCACGCCCATGACGGCGCGGCCGACGGTGCCGGGGTGCTCGAGCCACTCATGGGAGTTGCAGTTCGTGAGGCCGTTCAGCTCGCTGCCGGAATAGTATTCGTGGAGGATCGGTCCCCACCAGTCGATCATCTGCTGCTTGATGGCGACCGGACAGGGCGCGGCGGCGTGGATGGCGACGCGGTGCGAGGAGAGATCGAAGCCGTTGCGCTCGGCCGCCGGCCGCTTGAGCAGGCGGACGAACATCGTCGGCACCCACTGGCTGTGCGTCACCCGGTACTTTTCGATGCAACGCAGGGCATCGATCTCGTCGAAGCGCGGCATCATCACCACGGTGCCGCCCTGCACGATGGTCGCCACCGAGAATCCGGTCGGCGCGGAGTGATAGAGCGGTGCGGTCGACAGGTAGACCGTGTCCTCGTCGAAACCCCACAGCGTCCGCTGCGGCCCGGCGAGCTGGCTGGCACTCTCCCGGATGCTGGCACCCGAGAGCGGGCGCATGATGCCCTTGGGGCGACCGGTGGTGCCCGAGCTGTAGAGCATGAACCGGCCTTCGGGCTCATCGGCGAGCGGCTGGGCCGGGAACGCGGCAATGCTGCTTTCATAGCTCTCGAAACCATCGCGCACACCGTTGATCATCAGCCAGGACCGGCAACGCGGCGCCCGGCGCGGCAGCTCGCAGGCGACATCCGCCAGGGCGCTGGATGTCACCAGCGCCTGCGCCTGGCAGTCATCGACGATGTAGGCAGCCTCATCGGCCGTGAGGTAGCGGTTGATCGGGGTGACGTACAGCCCCGATCGCAGCGCGGCCCAGATCACCTCGAAGTAGCGCAGGTCGTTCTCCATGAAAACCGCGACGTGATCGCCGGTGCGCAGACCGCGGTGCCGCAACAACCGGGCCAGCTGGTTCGAGCGCGCGTCGAGTTCGCCGTAGGTGACCGTCTCGCCGCTGGTCGCGTTCACGAAGGCGGCCTTGTCGGGAAAGCGGCGGGCCCAAGTGCCTGGGTACATGGCGGGATCCTGTGCGGCCGGCGACGGCCTGGCGTGATCGGGAACCTCGTGATGGTGACGGCAATTCGCATCGTGCGCAATTCGCCGAGCGGGGTCGCAGCGCGGCTCTCCGACGACCGCCGGGGGTGCGTGGTCCGGTGCCATTTGCGGAGGCTTTGGCCGCAATTGGCGCTGGTGGAGAGCCGTCTGTTGCGGCAGGCTCCATTGTGCCGGCGTGGGCAGACATGTACAGTTTTCCTGTACAAATCACCCGGAGCCGGTCCGTGACCACCGTGACCACCTATACAGCCGCCCGCGCCAACCTCAAGGAGTTGCTGGACGAAGCCATCTCCAGCCGGGAACCGGTCATCATCGAGCGCAGGTCGGGCGGCGACGTGGCACTGATCGCTGCCGATGAACTGAGGAGCCTGCTCGAGACCGCGCACCTGCTGAGGTCCCCGCGCAATGCCGCGCGCCTGCTGCGCGCGCTGGATCGGGCAAAGGCCGGCAGGCCCGCGTCGGGCTCGGTGGAGCGCCTGCGCCGGAGACTGGGCATTGCCGGGGACAAGCGCTAGCGGGCCACGCGGCCGGCAGGCCGTCTTTCACCCGGAGTTCGTCGACGACCTCCGCTACTGGGTGGCCGAAGACCGTCGCGTCGCGTTGCGCGCGCTGGACCTGGTGACGGCGATCCTGCGTGATCCGTTCGCGGGCCCCGGCAAGCCCGAGCCGCTCAGGTATCTCGCCACCGGTGCCTGGTCACGGCGCCTGACGCAGGAACATCGCATCGTCTACCTGGCGACCGCCGATCGCGTGCATTTCCTGCAGGGGCGCTACCACTACTGATGGTGTCTTGCGGGCCCTCGATCTTCATCGGCTGCGGCGCATTGCGTGCCCCGCTGCCAGGGGCCGCCGGTGGGCGTGTCGAGCCAGCGAGGCAGGATGCCGAGCGCCAGCGAGACCCGAGCGAGCGAAGGGCAGGACGCCCGCAGCGAGCGTCCCACCGGCGGCCCCTGGCAGCGGGGCACGGGCGAGGGAGCGCGAACTAATGAATCGCGACAAGAAGCGCGACTGGCGTCGCTCCTACCGGGGGGGGGCGTCAGGGCGGGAGGTGCTCGTCGGCCTGCTTGCCCTTGCGGTAGGTGGTGTAGATGACCACGGGGATCTTCAGGCCCGCGAGCTGCTCGTGGATGTGCGGCTCGACGTCCGGCCACGCCAGGCGTCCGACGCCGGTCGCCAGCCGCGGCAGCGCGATGCTCGTGAACTTCTCGCGATCGATCAGCTCGCGCAGCCCGCGCAACGCGTGGCTCACGTACGAGACCGTCGCGCGGCCGGGCTTCTCGCCCTGGCCGTAGGCAGCCTCCTGCGTGAACAGGCTGACGATGCGCCGGCCACCCGGCCCCGCCCAGGCCCACACCTCGCCCGGCTTGACGTGCGTCGTCTTGCAGTAGTGGCGAAAATCCTTGTAGAGCGCCGGCCACTGCTCGCGCAGGGCCAGGGCCAGCCCCTGGCGGAAATCGTCGTTCGGCGCCACGCCGTGCGCGATGACCTGGGCCTTCGTGAGGAGGATGTCTCCGGTGACCTGAAGCAGCATGTCGTCCCGATCCGTCGTTGTTGAATACCCGCGCGCAGGATAGCACGCGGCAGCGCCCCGGCCGGGCCACGCCTCCGCCATGCTAGAGTCGCCGTCCGGACACCCGCGGCGGATCACGACGAGGGCGACATGCTGATCGAATACCACCGCCGGATGCTGGCCGACGAGGTCCGCTCGGCCGCTTTCGAGGCCGCCCTGCGCCGGGTCATCCGCCCCGGCGAGACGACCGTCGCCGACATCGGTGCCGGCACCGGGGTTCTCGGCTTCATGGCCCGGCGGCTCGGCGCGCGTGAAGTGCACCTCGTCGAGCGCGGCGAGGTGATCGAACTCGCCGCCCGGCTCGCCGATGCCAACGCCATCCCCGGCCTGCACTTCTGGCAGGCGGGTTCCGGCGACATCGCCGACCCGCCGCAGGTCGATGTCGTCGTCGCCGAGATCCTCGGCAATCTCGCGCTCGAGGAAAACGCGCTCGAGACGCTCGCCGATGCCCGCCGCTTCCTCAAGCCGGGCGGCATCCTCGTGCCCGCCCGCCTCGAACAGTTCGCCGCCCCGGTCACGAGCGACCACGCCTGGCGCGAACTCTGCAGCTGGGCGCGGGCCCCGCTCGGCCTCGACTTCGGCCTGGCGCGCGCCATGTCCTTCGACAACCTCTACGTGCGCGGCATCGAGCCGGCCGACCTGCTGCCCGGCGACAGCGCCCGGTGCTGGGATGCACTCGCCTTCGGCGCCGCGGTCAGCGCCCGGCGCCGGGGAACGGCTGCCTGGACACTGGAGGCGCCCGTGCGGGTGTACGGCTACGCCCTGTGGTGGCAGTGCGAACTGGTGCCCGGCGTGACGCTCGGCACCAGCCCGTTCGGGCCGCCGACCCATTGGGAACAGGTGTATGCGCCCATCGCCGACCCCGTCGATGCCCAGACCGGGGACGTGCTGGAACTGCAACTGGAATCGGAGACCACCGGCCCCGGTGCCGGCATCGGCATGCGCTGGACGAGCACGCACCGGCGCGGCGAGCGGCTCCTGGCCCGCCAGGAGCAGGACCTCGGGCGCGGCTTCATCGGCTGAGCCGCTGCTGGATGCGCCGCGGCAGCGGCGTCAGGTGCAGCGCGTCGCTGATCTGCATCGCTTCGCGCAGGCGCGCCGCATCCGGGATGCGCCAGCCGTGCGGCGGCCGGCGGTGGATCAGCCCGTCGCGATCGAGCCGGCACAGGGTACGGCTCAGGTGCACGTAGCTCAGGCCGGCGGCATCGGCGAGGACATCCTGGCCGAAGGGGGCCTCGAAGCCGTCGGCATCGGCGAGATTGACCACGCGCAGCCGGGTCCACAGCTCCCAGAGCAGGTAGGCCACCCGTTCGTAGGCCGACATGCGGCCGATGGCGACCAGGTGCGCACGCGTGATGGCCTCCTCGTGCGCCTCCGCCCACCAGAACGCCGCGCCGATGCGGGGTGAGCGGTTGACCAGGTCGAGCACGTCCTCGGACTGCACCAGGCCATAGCGCAGGTCCGTCAGGGCCTGCATCGAGAAGTCCGCGCGCGACGTGACGAACACCGCCGGGTCGCAGATGTCGCCGGGGAGCACGAAATCGAGCACCAGGCGACGCCCGTCGGCCAGCGTGCGGTGGCGCACCGCCCAGCCCTCGTGCACGAGGATCGCCGCACTCATGCGCCGGCCGGCCTCCACCAGCGAACGGCCGGCCGCGCAACGCCGCGACGGGCTGCCGAGTGCCGCGAGCGCCGCCACGTCGGCCGCGCCGAGGTCGAGCACCCGGGCGAGTTTCAGGACGAGCGGCGTCGGCATGCGCGGGATCTCCACACGGCCTTCCCCGGCTCCATTTAACACAGGTTAAGGCGCCCGGCACAGTCACCGCCCAATATGAAAAAGCGGATTCGTGCTTGTCGTGTGTGTCGCCTGTGCGTTGTCGATGATGCCGCCTCGGTGGCCCGTTTCCCGGGCCGTCACGTGATGCAGACGATCACCGCGAATGGCCGCGCGAAAGGCGTCGCAAGTCGTTGAGCTCCGGAGGAAAGCACCCATGGCCCAGCAGCAGGTACCCACCGTGGTGGAGACCGGGCGCGGCGAAGCACCGCCGCCGATGGTACCCGCCGTGCCACGCAAGGACGTCAGCATGCGCTCGGCAGCGCTCAAGACCCGGCGCAAGGTGCTGGCTGGCGAGGACCGGTTGCAGCTGATCGCCGAGGCAGCCTATTTCCGTGCCGAGCGCCGCGGTTTCGCGCCCGGGCAGGAACTCGAGGACTGGCTCGCCGCGGAAATCGAAATCGACGCCCTGTTCTGCGACGACGAGACCTGAGCGCCGATGGGCCGCATGGACCACCGCTGCGGCACACGGTACACGCTCGATGCGCCCGTACGCCTCAGCGGACACGGGCTCTGCGGTGTGGCCGGGCGCATCCGCGAGGCGAGCATCAGCGGGATGTTCGTCGAGGCACCAGCCGAACTGTTCGCCGACCACAGCGTCATCGACGTCGAGGTGACGCTGCCCGGCGTGGCGGCGTTGCGCACCTACCGCTGGCAGGCCATGGTCGTGCGTCACACGGACGCCGGCCTCGGCCTGATGTTCGACCGGCTGCGCCCGCCGGCGATCTCGCGCCTGCTGGCGGGAACCGACATGCCGCTGGGTGCGGCTGCGAGCGGTCAGAACTTCCAGGTGACGCCGAGCGAGGGGATCAGCCGCGGCCAGTAGTCTTCGTCGGGGTCGACGACGAGCGCATCACCGGTGCCGTACACGGCGTACTCGGTGCAGCAGGCGTTGCGCTGGCCGAGGGCGTTGGTGAGTTCGAAGAACGTCTCGAGCGTGCTGTCCGGCAAGGCGAACCGGCGCAGCAGGCGCAGGTCGAGGCTGTTGTAGGCGTCGAAGCGTTGCGCGTTACGCGGGCCGGGCGCGACGGTGTCCGGGCTGCCGCCGGTGCCCTGCGTGAGGACGAGTGCCGTGGTCGGCCAGCCGGTGTGGTAGTTGTCGGTGAGGGTGAGTTCCCAGCGCTCGCCCGCGTAGCGCAGTCCCGCGTTGACGGCGTGACGCTGGTCCCAGCTGCGCGCCACGTCCTCGCCGCCGATGTGGTCGGTCACGCGCGACCAGGTGTAGCCGAGCCACCATGACCAGGGCCCCGCCGCACGGCGCGTGAGCAGCACCTCCACGCCGCGCGCACGCCCACCCGAGGCGTCGACCTGCACGCGGTCCGGCTCGAACTCGGGCAGCAGGGTCACCGGGTCGAACAGGTTTTCCCAGTGCGGTCGCAGCCGGTCGTAGTCCTTTTGATAGGCCTCGATGCGCAGGTCCAGGCCGCCGGGCAGTGCCGGCTCGAGGCTGGCGATCAGGTGGTCGGCGCGCTGCGCCGGGTGGAAGCGCTCGTCGCCGTCCTCCACCTGCAGCTCGTTGATTCCCTGCGACTGCCAGAACCGGCCCCAGCCGGCACGCAGGCGTGTCGTGGGGGTCAGTTCATGGAGAAGATTGAAGCGCGGCGAGATCTGGTCGGGGCCGTCGATGGCATCGTAGGTCTGGTTGTCCCAGCGCAGCCCGGCTTCGGCACTGAGCCGGTCGGTGACGCGCCAGCGGCTGCTGACCCAGGCAGCGAGCTGGTGGCCGTCCGGATTGGGCCGCAGGTCGCGCGCCAGGCTGCCGCCGGGATGGCCGGGCCAGGGGGCGCCGCTCGCCCAGGCGAGCGCACTCTGGTAGCGATAGCGTGCCTCGACCTCGCGGCCCTCGGCGCCGAAGCGGGTATAGAGACGCGGCAGCCGGTACTCGAGGTCGAGGCGCGCCACGCCCATGCGCAGCGTGCGCCGCTCGTCGACGGCGGCGGTGCGTTCGCCGGGTTCGTCGATGCGGCCCTCGCGATCGTTGTCGACATCGGTCAGCGCGAGCGTGAGGCGGCTCGCGAGCCCGCCGCCCCAGTCCTGCTGCCATCCGCCCCAGACGTACGTGTTGCGGTATTCGGCATCGACCTGCTCGGCCTTGTCGACCGTGTTCATCACGATCTCGTCGCGCGAGGTGAGCAGGCTGGCGAAGAAGCTCGTCGTGTCGCTGGTGGCGAAACTCAGGCGCGCAAAGGCATCGAAATACTCGGGCTTGCCGCGGTCCTCGTCGGCGAACCGTGAGAGCCAGTCGAGGTTGCTGCGCCGGACGCTGCCGAGCCAGGTGCCGCGCGCATCGGCGAATTCTCCGGCCGACAGCGCACTGGCATGGAACAACGACAGGCCGAGCTCGGTGTAACGCGGTGCCGGCGCAGTGAGCGGCGTGATGTCGATGACGCCGCTCATGCGATCGCCGTGATTGGCGGTGAAGCCGCCCGAGGAGACCTCCATCGATTCGATCGCCGCCGCGTCGAAGACGCTCACCGGCGTGAGGAAATTCTTCAGGTGGAACGGCTCCTGCAGCGGCAGGCCATCGAGCACCATCAGCACCTCGTCGAGGCCGCCACCGCGCAGGTGCGACTGCGCCGAGATGCCCGAGGCCGCTGCGCCCGGCAGGTGGCGCACGGCCCGCAACGGCTCGTCGGCGAGCTTCGGCAGTGCATCGACATCGGTGCCGGTGAGGAAGCTGCGCCCGTCGAGCGGATCGTCGGCCAGCGCATAGCGGCTGGTGGTGACGACGAGTTCCGGCAGTGCTGGCGGGCCGGCCGGCGCCGCCGGCTCCGGCGCGGGTGCCGCCGCGCGCGTGACCGCGTAGCTGCCTGGAGCCACCGCGACCAGCGCGAGCCCGTGCGCCGCGAGCACGGCACGCGCCACCTCGAGCGGAGCGCCCGCCCGTGGCTCGGCCGCCACGATCAGGCCGGGCGGCACGAGTTCGGTGGTGTAGATGACGTTGACACCAGCGTTGCCGAGCTCGCGCAACACCTCCTGCACCGGGCGTCCCGCATAGGGGGCCGCCTGCGCGAGCCAGGGTGCCAGCAGCAGCGGCAGCCATGCGCACGCGCCGGGCGCGCGCCTGCCGGATCGCTCACGCATCGGTTCGGGACATCACCAGTCAGCCGCGAAGGCGGCGGCGAGAGTTTACCGTTTCGCGCCGGCTCTGTTCACTGAACCTTCGCCATCGGCAGCCGGCGGGCTAACGCCCGTCCGCCTTGAAATCGATGCGCAGGGTGCCACCATCGGCACTCGCCTGCAGCTCCGTGGTGGTCAGCACCGCCGCCAGCGCCTGCTCGGGAGACATCCCGCGGATCGAACCGCGCAGCACCAGCGTGCCGGCGGCCTGCTCGGCGGCGGGGGTGGCGAACGCCAGCTCACGCCCGGTCTCACGGCTCACCCAGCGCAGGAAATCGAGCAGCGCATGCCCGTCGATGTCGAATTCCGGCGCGATGGTCTGCGTCCATGCCCAGGCGCCGCCGTCGGGTCCGACGTGCTCACGTTTGACGGCACCATTCGCCGCGAGCGTCAGTTGCTCGCCGGCCCGGCCTTCGATGTCCTCTCCGGCCGCCGCTATCCGGACCCGTCCCTCGCGCACGCTCACGCGCAGTGCGCGTGCGCCGAGACGGGTCTCGTACTGGGTGCCGAGGTGACTGACCGCGCCGTAGGGCGTGTCGATCACCAGCGTCGCGGCAGTGTCGCCGCGGCTGTCCACATAGAGCGCCCCACGGCGCAATTCCACATGGCCCGGCGCGGTCAGGGCCACCACGCTCTGCTCGTCGAGCCGCAGTGACAGGCCGCCGTAACGCAAGGCCACCCGGCTCGCCGCGCCGGCGCGCAGCTTCGTATCCGTGCTGAGCGTGGCACCGGCGACCACCGCCTCGCGCCGCGACAACCAGCCGTCGCCGCCCGCCTCCACGGTACCGCTCACGCGTTCCACGCTGGCGACCGCCACGGCCGGGTTGCCCTGCGGCCAGGCGATCCACACGGCAACGGCGGTGACCGCCACGGCTGCCACGGCCGACCAGCGCTGCGCGTCATGGCGCCGCCGCGCCCGCGCGGCCACCACCGTGCGCCACTCCGCCGCCGCCGCGGCGCGTGCCGCGGCCACCGCGGCGGCACCGGGACGCTCGCGCCGCCCGGCACCGCGAATCAGGTCGCCGAGCTGCTGCTCGTCCGGCTGTTCTCCCGTCGGCATCCGATCGTCCATAAGCTCACCCTCCGATGCGGCCGCTGGCGATGAACTCCGCCGCCGCGGCTGCGCCGAACACGTTCTCGATGGCTCCGCGGAACTGCACGCGGGCGCGCGCCAGCAGCGACTGCGCCGCGGTGGTGCCGATCCCGAGCCGCATGGCGATTTCCTCGACCGAGAGACCTTCCACGTACTTCCACTCCAGGGCGTCGCCATAGCGCGCCGGCAACCGGTCGAGCACGGCACGCACCAGCTCGCCCACCCGCCCCTGCTCGTACTGCGCCTCGGGCCGCTCGCCCTCGGGCGCCTGGATCGCCTCGAGCGCGGCCTGCACCGCCGGGCTGTCCTCGATCAGCACCACGCGCTCGGCGTGCCGCCCGGCCTCACGCAGGTGATCGGCGATCTGGCGGCGACAAATCTGGCAGATCCAGGTGAACAAGGCTGCTTCCCCGCGAAACGTCTCGAGCCGGCGCATCGCCCGCACGAGCGTGGCCTGGGCCACGTCCTCGGCCGCGTCCACGTTGCCGTTCAGACGCGGCAGCGCGAAGCGATACACGCGGCCGTGGTACTCGGCGAAAAACTCGTCGAAGGCCCGCTCATCGCCGTCCAGCAGGCGACGGACCAGCCGCTGCTCGTCGTGCAAGGCGCCATCCTTTTCTCGTCCTGCTGTCATGTGCTTAGACCGGGTCCGACCGTGAAATCAATCGCAGGCATCCCGGGACAGGGCCGGCGATTGATTTGCCGGGCCCGATCCGTCCAAGTGAGGACGAGAGCGTGACACCAGCCGGTGCGCGCGTGTGGGTACGGAGTCTTTGTGCATTCAAATCATCAGCTTGGACGATCGCCTGTAGCCAATCCGGTGCTCCCGCCGGCGACAGCCCCCCAGGGTCGTGGGCACGAGATCCGCCTCTGCAGCCCCAATGGGGTCGACCGTGACCGGCTGGAGTCCTACATCCAGGACGGTTTCCAGCGCCGGCACGGCGCCGCGGTCCATCATTTCCTGCCGGTCCTGGTCGGCCTGTACGACGCCGCCGGAGCCCTCGTCGGCGCCGCCGGTTACCGGCAGGCCCACCGCGAGACGCTGTACCTCGAACAGTACCTCGGCGAGCCGATCGAGGTCGTCATCGCGCGCCGCTTCCCGGGCACGCCCGTCGGCCGCGCCGACGTGGCCGAGATCGGCAACTTCGCCTGCCGCGACTGCGCCACGGCCATGGCCATGGTCGAGGTCCTTGCGGGACTCCTGCTCGATCGCGGCCATCGCTGGAGCGTGTTCACGGCGACGCGCACGGTGCGCGGCATCATGCGTCACCTGGGCATCGGGCTGACGGAACTCGGGCCGGCCGACAAGTCGCGCGTGGTGGTCACGGGCGACGACTGGGGCACCTACTACGACACCGACCCGCGCGTCATGCTCGGCTACGTGCCTTCGTATCGCGGCCCGCGCCATCCCACCCGGAGCCGCTGACATTCACGCCGTGACGGCAGCGCTGGCCCGATTCCCGCCGGGCGTGCCGGCGATCGCCGACGACATCGGCACGCTGTCGGCCGCGGCGCTGCTCGCGGCTGCCGCCGCGGAAGCCCGCTGGCTCGCCACCACGGGCGCGACGCGGGTGGCCCTGCTGGCCGCAAATGGACGCGCCTGGGCCATCAGCGACCTGGCGCTCGGTCGTGATGGCCTGGTCTGCGTGCCGCTGCCGCACCACTTCGGCCCGGCCCAGCTCGCCCATGCCCTCGACAGCGCCGGCGTCCAGGCCGTGCTCACGGATGACCCATCCCGCATCCTCGAACTGGATCTGGGGTTCGCCCCGGCCGGTGCGTCGACCCACACCGGTCTCGCGCTGCTCGCGCGCCGCATCGACCTCGACGAACACCCGCTGCCCACCGGCACGGTGAAGATCACCTACACCTCGGGCAGCACGGCCGACCCGAAGGGCGTGTGCCTCACGGCCCGGACCCTCGAGGCGGTGGCTGACTCCGTCGCCGGCGTCGCGACCGGCTTCCGCATCGGCCGCCACCTGGCATTGCTGCCACTGGCGACGCTGCTCGAGAACGTGGCCGGCCTGTACGCCGCGTGGCTTGCCGGCGCGACCTGCGCCCTGCCTTCGGCCGCGGCCGGTGCAATGGCTGGCGGCACGCTCACCCCCGCGTTGTTGCTCGACGAGGTGAGCCGTCACGCCCCGCACAGCCTGATCCTCGTCCCCGAGTTGCTGCGCATCCTCGTCGGCGGGGCGGAACGCGGCTGGCGCCCGCCGGCGGACGGCCGTTTCTTCGCCGTCGGCGGCGCGCGTGTCTCGCCGGACCTGCTCGAACGGGCGACACGCAGCGGCCTGCCCGTCTTCGAGGGCTACGGGCTCAGCGAATGCGGTTCGGTGGCGTGCCTGAATACGCCGCAGGCCACGCGCCGCGGCAGCGTCGGCCGCTCGCTGGCGCATGCCCGTGTCACCGTGGATGGCCGGGGCGAGATCCACGTCGGCGGCACCGCGATGGCGGGCTACGTCGGTGCGCCGCCGCTCGCCGCCGGTGCGACCATTGCCACCGGCGATCTCGGCGAGATCGACACGGATGGCTTCGTCCACGTGCGCGGCCGTCTCAAGAACCTGTTCATCAACTCCTTCGGCCGCAACCTCTCGCCGGAATGGATCGAGAGCGAACTCGGCCAGGAGCCGGCCATCGGCCAGGTCGTGGCGTTCGGCGAGGCACGAGCGAATGTAGTGGCTTTGATCACGCCCGCCGGCCCTGGATGCGGGCCACCGGAGATCGTCGCTGCGGTGGCGAGGGCCAACGAGCGGCTGCCGCCCTATGCGCGGGTGGTTCGCCACCTGCTGCTCGGCGAGCGCTTCACGGTCGCCAACGGCCTCGCGACCGGCAATGGCCGGCCACGCCGCGAGGAAGTCCTGCGCCGCTTCGCCGACCGCATCGAATACCTCTACCAGGAGCACGACCATGTCATTTGCTGAGCAACTCGCCACGGCCACGCGTGCCGACCGCGACTACCTGCTGGCAGCACCCGCCATCGCCGAGGCGCTGGCCGGCCGCATCACGCTGGCGCGCTACCTCGCCTTCCTGAGTCAGGCGTTCCAGCACGTGCGCCACACCGTGCCGCTGCTCATGGCGGCCGGCAGCCGCCTGCCCGTGCGCCTGCAATGGCTGCAGCGGGGCATGATCCACTACCTCGAGGAGGAGGTCGGCCACGACGAGTGGATCCTCGCCGACATCGCCGCTGCCGGTGGCGACGCCACGCGGATTCCCGACGCCCTGCCGCACCCGGCCACCGACGCGCTGGTCGCCTATGTCTACGACACCGTACAACGACGCAACCCGGTCGGCATCTTCGGCATGGTGCACGTGCTCGAAGGCACCAGTGTCGCCCTGGCGCTTGCCGCCGCCGACCGCATCCAGGCGACGCTCGGCCTGCCCGATGCCGCGTTCACGTACCTGCGCAGCCACGGCAAGCTCGATCAGGAACACGTGCTCGACCTGCAGGGCATCCTCGGAAAGCTGACCGACCCGGCCGACCATGCGGCCATCGTGCAGTGCGCACGGGTGCTGTTCCGCCTCTACGGCGACATGTTCCGCGGTCTCGACGAGGTAGTCGTGCCGATGGCCGCCACCGCACGGAGGACGGCGTGAGTCTCGCCGGCGCGCGCGCGTTGATCACCGGCGGAGCCGGCGGCATCGGCTCGGCCATCGCCGCCGAACTGCTCGACGCCGGCGCCAGCGTGATGCTGGCCGACATCGACCCCGCTGCGCTCAACGCCGCCGCAAGCCGCCTCGGTGCGCCGGGCAGAACGATCACCACGGTGGCCGCGAATCTCACCACCGCCGAAGGCCGCACCGCACTCTGCCAGGCCGCGACCGGCTGGCAGGTCAACGTGCTGGTGAACAGCGCCGGCGTCAATCACTTCGGCCTGTACGACGAGCTCACGCCCGAGCAGGTGGCCCAGACCGTCGCGCTCAACATCCTCTCGCCCATGCTGGTCACCCAGGCCCTGCTCCCGCACCTGAAGGCCCAGCCGGTGGCGCACCTGCTCGACATCGGCTCGGTGTTCGGCCACATCGGCTACCCGGGCTACGCCGCCTACTGCGCGAGCAAGTTCGCACTGCGAGGCTTCGGCGAGGCGCTGCGGCGCGAGCTGGCCGGCTCGGGCGTGCGCGTTCACCACCTCGCGCCCCGGGCCACGCGCACGCGCATCAACACGAGCGCGGTGGAGCAGATGAACGCGGCGCTCAAGGTCAGCATGGACCCGCCGGATGTCGTCGCGCGCGCCGCCCGCCGGGTCCTCGAGAAGGACATCGCTTCCGCCGTGGTCGGCTGGCCCGAGAAGCTCTTCGCCCGCGTCAACGCCATCCTGCCCGGCGTCGTCGATGGCGCCATCGCGAAGCAGCTGCCGGTGATCCGCCAGTTCGCCCGGCGACAGACACCGCCTGCAGACAACCGGAACCTGAGGAGACAAAGCCCATGATTCACACCGCACGACGCCTGTCCCGCACCGCCCTGGCGGCACTGCTGCTCACCACCGCCCCGGCACTCGCCCAGGACGACTTCGACGCCGGCCTGCGCGCGGTGCGCGACGCATGGGCGATCGCCAACTACCGTACGCCGCAGGACCAGCGCGAAGCCGCTTTCGGGCAACTCGCCGAACAGGCCGCAGCGCTGACGACCCGCTACCCGCGGCGTGCCGAGGCACTGATCTGGGAAGGCATCGTGCTCAGCACGTACGCCGGCGTGAAAGGCGGCCTCGGCGCGCTCGGCTCGGCCAAGGAGGCCCGCGCCCGGCTCGAGTCGGCGCTCGCCATCGACGAGAAGGCGCTCGACGGCTCGGCGCACACCAGCCTCGGCACGCTCTACCACAAGGTTCCCGGCTTCCCGATCGGTTTCGGCAGCGACAAGAAGGCGCGCAGCCACCTGGAGCGGGCGCTGCAGATCAACCCGACCGGCATCGACGCCAATTACTTCTTCGGCGAGTTCCTCTGCGACGAAGGCGAGGCTGCGGCCGGCCTGCAGCACCTCGACCGGGCACTGAAGGCGCCGCCGCGTCCCGGCCGCGAGGTGGCCGACGAGGGCCGGCGCAACGAGATCCGCGCGCTCACCACCCGGTGCCGCGAGGAACTGTGAGCACCTGACGCTCAGTCGCGCTCGACCGAGTACACCAGGTCGAGCGACTGGTCCTCGCCGCTCGCCGCCTCGATGCTGAGGCCGCGGCCGATGCGGTAGCGCGCCAGCACGGTGCCGATGCGGTTGAACAGCCCATAGGTGAAGCGCACGTAGAGATCGTCGTTGAGCTGCTTGCCGGCGACGACCTCGGTCTCGTCCAGGCTGCCACCCTCGATGCCCAGTTCGTCGAGCGTGACCGCGCTGCCGAGTTTCTGCGTGAGCGGCGCGGTCTGCGCCACACCGAGCGACAGCGCCGCCCCGGCGATCGCCGAGCGGTCGCTGGCGTCGGCGCTCTGCATCGGCCGGCCCGAGACCAGGTAGGAAATCGCATCGGCTTCCGACATCGCCGGTTCCGAGAACACGCGGGTTTCCGGCCGGCTCACCGTGCCCGCGAGCAGGATGCCCGCCGTGACGCTCTTGCCTTCCCAGTCCACGCGGCGGCTGGCCCGCAGGTTCACAGCCGGGTCGTCGAGCGGCCCGGAGAAGCCGATCGTGCCGCGGTCGATCGTCAGTTCCTTGCCGTAGGCCCCGAACTTGCCCTCGCGCAGCCGCAACACGCCGAACGCGCGCGGTTCGCCATCGGCGCCCTGCGACAGCTTGACGGTACCCTCGACGAGCGTGTCGAGACCGAAGCCCTTCAGGCGCACGTCGCGCCCGAGGGTGAGCGCGAGTTCTCCGCCGAGTACCGGCCCTGAAGGAGGCGCGACGGCCGCCGCCTCGCGATCCATGACCACGACGTCCGCCGACGGGGAGACCGCCGTCTGCGGCACGGCGCGCACGATGATCTCGGCACGCGGGATGAGGATGCCGCCCTCCACGCCGAGCCGTCCATCGCTCCAGCTCAGCGTGAAGTCGGGCGAGGCCTGCACGTAGCGGTCGGTGAGGCGCACGGCGTCGAGGCGCTCGCCACGCACCCGCACCCGGGCCTGGGGACCGTCGCTGCCGAGCGGCCGCAGTTCGCCGTCGAGCGTGAGCGGGCCGCCGGCGCGGGCGGTGCCCTGCAGCCGGAAGGCGTCGCTGCCATCGCCGGTGAGGGCGATGTCGATCCCCTCGAGCTTCACGCCGATCGCCGGCAGTGCCACCGCACCGTCGGCGAAGCGCATGGTTCCGGCCAGCCGCGGCTCCCGCAGGCTGCCGCCGACGGTGGCATCGAGCGTCAGCCCGCCGGCGACATCGGCCAGTTCGACGTCGGGCGCAAACAGCGGCAGCAGCGGCGCGATGTCCGGCCACGCGCCCTGTACGCGGGCTTCGAGCGCGGCATCCACACCCGGGGCGCCCTCCATGTGACCGCTCGCCTGCAACCGCAGCCCCTCGCCGCCGGTGATCGTGAGCCGGCCTGTGGCACCCCCGGCGGTGGCATCGGCGGCGATCTCGACGGTGTCGAGCGGCGTCACCACCGGCTCATCGCCGCCGGTGTAGTAGAGCGTGGTCCCGCGCTGGCGCCAGGTGACGCTTCCCACGGGCATGTCGCCGTCGAGCGTCAGGTCGAGACTGGCGTCGGCGCGGCCGGTGACGGCCAGATCGGCAGGCAGCCACGGGTCGAAGCGCTGCAGGTCGAGGTCATCCAGACGCGCGGCGAGTTGCGAACGTCGCGGGGACCACCGCGCGGCGTCGATGCACAGTGCCGTCGGATCCTGCAGCCAGCAGTGCGGCCCGATGGAGGCGCTGTCGGTGCCGAGGCTGACCGGCGGCTCGCCGGCGAGGGACCAGGTGCCGGCGACCTCGTGGCGCAGCGTCGCCGCGGCCAGCCGATGCTGCAGGGCACGGCCGTCCCAGCGCCCCCGGCTCTCGGTGCGCAGCCCCAACGCGGGACCATCGAGCACGATGCCGAGGCGGTGCTCGCGCAGCGTGCCATCGAGCACCACGTCGAGATCGCCGAGATCCTGGCTGCCGAGGCGCAGCTCGCGCACCGCCAGCATGGCGTCGGCCCGGCCGCGGCGGTCCGTGCGCAGGCGCAGGTCGAGCCGGGCGAGCGCAGTGCCGTCAAGTTCGAGCGCCCGCCCGGTCGCCACGAGATCGACGACCGGCTGCGCACGCGTACCGGCGAGCGTCGCCCGGGCGTCCAGCGCACCGCCGAGGCCCGGCCAGAGCACGCCGAGCTCGGGTGCGACGAGATCGAAACGACCAGCCAGGCGTGCGCCCACGGCGCCATCGGCGCGCAGCCGGTTGGGCCCGGCCTGCAGCCGCACCCGATCGAAGGCGAGCGTGCCGTCGGCGAAGCGCAGGTCGCCCTCGCCGGCGAGCGGGCGATCCATCAGCCGGCCGCGCAACTCGCGGATCTCGAGCCGTGCTGCGCCGCCAGCCACCGCGTCGAGGCGCAACCGCGCGGCCAGCTCGCCGTCGAGACCCTCGCGCAGCGCTGCCGTGCGCAGCCGTGGCACGACTGCCTCCAGGCGCAACCGGACAGCGGGCTCGAACGCGAGCACGCCCCGGGCGATGGCGCTGCCGAAGTCCCCCTCGACGCGCAGCCGTTCGAACACCAGCCGCGAACTGTCGCCGCGGGCGCGGGCCTCGACCCGTGCGGCGGGCCACGGCGCCACCTCGAGGCCCGCGACGAGCGTCGCCTGCCAGTCGGTGATGTCGCCCGCCAGCTCCAGGCGCCCGGCGGTGCTGCGCACCACGCCCACCGCAGCCAGGTCGTGGTGGACTTCCTCCCAGGTTGCGACGGCTTCGACCCGCCTCGCGCCGGCGACATCGACGAGCGTGCCCGCCACCGTCACCTCGCCCGGCACTTGCAACCGCTGCTCGAACTGCAACCGGTCCAGATCGCCGCGGATCCGCCCGGCACCCGTGATCAGCGGCTCGCGCAGGCGCCACGCGACCTCGGCGTCGAGCGGCAGGCCCGGCCCGAGCGTGGCGCGTCCCGATACGCCGAGCGCGAAGGGTCCAAGGGCCGCGCCGAAGCGCTGCACGGCGAGTTCCTGGCCGGTCCACGCAGCGGCGAGCGCCACGCGCTCGATCTGCACCGGCTCATCGCCTGCCTGGACCTCCAGCCTGCCGATGCGCAGCTCCTCCACGATCACTGGCAACGGCGCGGTGAGGGTCGGCACGACGAGCGGCTGCGACGGCGGCCGCGGCGGGCCCGTCAGAACGACCGACACGCGTGCGGCCACGAGGCTGCGCACCACCAGCCGGCCTCCCAGCAGGTTGCGCGCACTGATCTGCAGGCCGAGGTCCCCGGCCTCGACGGTGATGTCGCCGGCCTGCACCCGCAGCGAGGTCACTGTCAGCCCGCCGCGCAGCGTGCCGCCCACACCGTCGAGTTGCACGGCGCCGGCGCTCAAGGCTTCCACCTCCTGCGCCACCCACGCCGAACCCGACTCGGTCATGGTCAGGACGACCACCAGAGCGGCGGCCGCCAGCAACAGCACGCCGATGACACTGGCGAGCCAGCGCCAGATCACAGGTCCGGCCCCAGGGTGACGTGGAGGCGCCAGTCGTCGGGCGCATCCTCGTCGAGCGGAAACGCCACGTCGAGGCGCACCGGCCCGAGCGGCGAGTACCAGCGTAGCCCCGCGCCCACACCGGTCCTGGTGGCAAGACTGGAGAAGGTGTCGAAGGCGTTGCCGGTATCGACGAAGGCCGCCACCGACCAGTTGCGCCAGACCCGCTGGTCGAACTCGAGGCTGGCGACGAGCTTGTGGCTGCCACCGACCACGTCGCCCTCCTCGTCGGTGGGGCCGAGCGCCTCGTAGTCGTAGCCCCGCACGCTGTAGTCGCCACCGACGAAGTAGCGCACCGAAGCCGGCAGCGTGCGGAACTGGTCCTTGACGGTGGCACCCGCCTCCGCGCGCACCAGCACGCGCGCGTCGCGCCACAGCGGGCGGATCAGCTTGCCATAGAGATCGAGCTGCAGGAATTCGGAGTCCGAACCGATGTACTCGGTGGTGCCGCTCAGCTTCACGGCCACGCGATGACCGCGATCCGGGCGGGTGATGCGCGAGTTGTTCGGGAAGGTATGGCTCCAGCTGATGCCCGGGATGAGCAGGAACTCACGCTGGCGGTCGTCGGCGACCTCGAAGCGCTCGACACTTGCATCCAGGAACCAGGTCTCGACCCAGTTCCAGGGCCGGCGGTGGAACTCCTTGAGGCCCACCTTGTAGATCTGCGTGTTGCTGGTGGTGGTGTCCTCGTACTGGAAACCGGTGTCGATGCTCAGCCACTCCACGCGCGGGTCGCGCCGCGGCAGCCGGTAGCTCACGCCGGCCTCCGAGAGCACCGTCGACACGCTGGCGCTGGCGTCGAACTGGTGGCCCTTGTCGTTGAGACGCCGGTTCGTGTACCCGCCACGGACCTTCAAGCCATGGTCGGTCGAGTAGCCCGCTCCGGCCGTATAGACCTAGCGCTTTGCCGGTGTCATCGCGACCGTGATCGGCACCTCGAGATCCGGTGGCGTGCCCGGACGCGTGCGCAGGTCGACGGTGGCGAAATAACCGGTGCCGAGCAGCGCATCGTAGAAGTCGTTCACCAGCACGCCGTCGTAGGGGTCACCGGTGTGGAAATCGACGAAGCGCTCGACCAGTTCCGCGTGCACCACATCCTGCTCGAAGCTGACCGGCCCGAAGCGGTAGCGCGGCCCGGAGTCGAAGTGCAGCAGGACGTCGGCGGCATTCTCGCGCGTGAACACCTCGATGCGCGCGGTGGTGAAGGCAGCAGCGAAGTAGCCCTGCCGGCGCGCCAGGTCGGAGAATGCCTTGCGATAGTCGTCATAGGCAGAGTGGCTCAGCACGGCGCCCGGCACGAGCACCCGCCTGCCCAGCAGGCGCGCGAAGGCCGGGTCGGTGGCCGCCTCGCCGTCGAGCCTCACATCCACCCGGCGCAGGCGCACCGGCTCGCCCGGCTCGATGCGGATGCGCGTGAGCCAGCAGCCTTTCTCGTAGCTGCGCGTGATCTCGACCCGGGGGTCGTAGTACCCGTAGGCTTCCAGCGCCGTGCGCACCTGCGCCTCGGCCTGGCGATCGAGGCGGCGCACGCGCCAGGCGGGTGCATCGCAGGCGGCATCGTCCAGGGCGAGGTGCGCCAGGACGTTGTCACGCAGGGCACCGCGCACCCCGTCGATGTCCACCGCCGCCAGTACGCCTGTCGCCGGCAGCACGCAGAGCAGGGCGCAGCGGCGGAAGGATCGCGACAGGGGCATCGGCGCAGCATACCTGCTGCCGAGACCTGGATCACGGTGGCCGGCCGCCTGCGGCAGGATCCTGCCGCGGCGTGACCTGCGGCACGGAGCATGGCCGGCCGATCGGCGATCCTTGCGTTCTGTCAAGCGCGGTGTGACCCGCATGGGGTTGCGGCGACAGCGTGCCCGGGCGCAGGAGGCGCGGTGTGGATTTCTGGCGATTCGCGGACGAACGCAGTCCAGGCGGCCTGACGGCCATGCTGCCGGCCTACGACCAGCACCTCGGCTGGCTCGCCGGGTGCGTGCTGTTGCTGGCGACAGCGGCCTGGCTCGGCCGCCTCCTCGTCAGGCGCCTCGCCGCGGCGAGCGAAGCCGTGCGCAGCAGCGAGCGGCGCAATCGCGCCATCGTCGAAGGCATGCTCGACCCGCACCTGGTCGTCGACATCGATGGCACGGTGTCGGCGTTCAACGCCGCCGCCGAACAGACCTTCGGCTGGCCGGCGACCGACATCATCGGCCAGAGTGGTCATGTGCTGTTCAACTGGCCTGCCGGCGGCGATCGCAGCCGCTGGCCGACACGCGGTGACCGGCTCGCCATGCGCCCGCCGTCGCGCCGGCGCTGGGTGTATGCGCGCGGCGGCCGGCGGCGCGACGGCACGACCTTCCCGATCGAGATCGCCATCAGTCCCTTTGAAGTCGACGGCACCTGGCACTACAGCTGCACGGTACGCGACCTGAGCGAGCGCTGGGAAGCGGAGACGAAACTGCGGCGCCTCGCCGCGGCCATCGAGCAGGCCGGTGACGCCATCGCCATCCTCGACACCGGCTACCGGGTCCAGTACGTCAATCCGCAGTACGAGCGCCAGAGCGGCTTCACCGCGGACGATGTCAGGGGCCGGCTGCTGGGCCACGCCGCCGATGACGACGCCACCTCCACCGGCATCCGCAGCGTCGTCGACCACGGACGGGTGTGGACCGGGCTGGTCCGCACGAAACGGCGCGACGGCAGGATGATCGACGAGGAGCTGACCGTCACGCCGGTATTCGATGCCGACGGCGACATCACCGGCTACGTCACGGTCATGCGCGATGTCACCCGGCGCCTGCAGGCAGAACTCGACCGCCGCCGCCTGGCCGAAGCGCTGCAGTACTGCACCGACAGCATCGAGATCCTCGACGCCCAGGGTTGCATCGTCTACGTGAATGCCGCCTTCGAACGCTCGAGCGGCCAGCGTCTGGGCGACGTGCGCGGCAGCCGTCCCGAGGCCCTGCTCGACTTCGGTCCGTCCGCCGAAGCCTACGACGACATGATGCGCACCGCCTACCGTAGCGGGCATCCCTGGTCGGGCACGCTGCGATCGATCGACACGCACGGGGTGGCGCGGGAGGAGGACGTCACGGTGTCGCCGATGCGCGATGACCAGGGCCAGATCCAGGGCTTCGTCGTCGTCAAGCGCGACACGACCGACCGCCGCCGCCTCGAAGCCCAGGCCCGGCAGCGCCAGCAGCTGATCTCGATGGGCCACATGGCCGACGGCATCGCCCAGGAACTCGTCCGCCCGGTGCAGCAGCTCGTCGACTCCCTGCGCAAGCTCGACGGCTCCTGCGGCAGCCTCCATGCGCTGCTCGCCGAGTTCGACGCGCTGTCACGGCACGAGACGCCGGTGGCACCGGCAGTGATTGCCGGCTGCCTGCAGAGCGTGGATGCGGGGTTCCAGCGCATCGAGATGGAGCGCGCGCTCGGCCAGGCCAACGACAACGCAGCCCGGCTTGCCGGCATCGTCAGCGCCATGCGCGATGTCTCCTATGCCAGCCCGGACATGACGAGTGTCGACCTCAACCGCGCCATCCAGAGCACCCTCACCGTCAGCCGCAACGAGTGGTGCCCGGCTGCCGACGTCCGCGTCAGCCTGGACCCGGCACTGCCGGCCGTGCGCTGCGTCGCCGGCGACATCAGCCTCGTCGTCATGAACCTGCTGGCGACGGCGGCACAGGCCATCGCGGCCACCAACCGCAGCGGCATCCGCGGCAAGGGCGTGATCACGGTCTCCACGCAACGCCTGCGTGACCAGGCCGAGATCCGCATCAGCCACACCGGCAAGGGTGCGCCACCCGAGGCCTGCGCGAAGCCGTTCGACCCGGCAGCCGTGGCAGAGAGTGACGCCCCCGGGATCGCGCTTGCCCACGACATCGTCGTGCGCCGGCACGCCGGCACGCTCGCGCTGGAGTCCGACGGCCGCACCGGCGCCACGTTCATCGTGCGCCTGCCGCTGGAGGCCACAGCCACTCCACTGCCGGGCAGCGCCGCCGCCTGACGCGCCGGGCCGCGCTGTTCAAAGCGGCGCCGCCCGACCATAATCCTGCCCGTTGTCGTGTGCGTTTCCGGGGAGGGTTGCCGATGAATATCCTGCGACCGGCCGTCGTGCTCGCGGCCATGGTCCTGCTCACCGCCTGCGGTAATCCGGAGGCCGACTGGCAGCAGGCGGAGGCCGAAAATACGGAGGCCGCCTACCAGGCCTTCCTCGAGCGGCATGCGGACGGGGAATGGGCGCAGCGCGCCCGCATGCGCCTCGACGAACTGAAGGACAGCGGCGACTGGGAGAAGGCGCGCACCGCCGATGCCATCGAGGCGTACAACGCCTATCTGCTGGCCCATCCGGCCGGCGGCCACCTGGGCGAGGCACGCCAGCGCATCACGGAGCTCGAGACCGAAGCGTCGTGGGCTGCCGCGCAGGCCATCGGCACGCGCGAGGCCATCGAGGACTTCCTGCTGCGCTACGCCGACACGCCCCAGGCCGAACAGGCGCGCGCGCAACTGGCGGCACTCGCCCCGCCCGCCCCGACACCACCGCCCCCGGCCAGGGCACAGGCCAAGGCACCGGCGAAGCCGCCGGCCCGCCAGCCCGCTGCCAAACCCGCCACGAGTGCGCCGACCGCGGCCCGCGGCGACTTCCAGGTCCAGCTCGGCGCGTTCAGCACCGCCGCCAAGGCGCAGGCGGAGAAGTCACGGCTCGAACAGCGCTTCCGCGCCACGACCGGTTCGCTCGTCGTGCAGAAGCCGACAGGCGCCGACCAGCTCCACCGCGTCCGGTCCGTGCCGATGACCGAGGCGGCGGCACGCGCGGCCTGCGAGAAGCTCGAAGGCGCCGGCCAGGACTGCGTGGTCGTCCGCCGCTGACGGGGCGGACAGCAGACTCTCCCCATGCCTGACGTCCGCCAGGATCTCGCCGACCTGCGCCGCGACTACCGCAGCCGCCCGCTGCGGCGCGCGGACCTCGACGCGGATCCGCTGGTGCAGTTCGACCGCTGGTTCGGCGAAGCCACCCGCGCCGGACTGCCCGATCCGAATGCGATGAACGTGGCCACCGTCGCCGCCGACGGCCAGCCCTCCTCGCGCATGGTGCTGCTGAAGTACTTCGACGCGCGCGGCTTCGTGTTCTACACCAACCTCGGCAGCCGCAAGGCCGGTGAACTCGACGCGAACCCGCGCACCGCCCTGCTCTTCTTCTGGCCGGAACTGTTCCGGCAGGTGAAGATCCGCGGCCGTGCCGAGCGCACCACCGCCGTGGAGAGCCTCGCGTATTTCACACGCCGCCCGCGCGACAGCCAGCTCGGCGCCTGGGTGTCGAACCAGAGCCAGCCGATCGCCTCACGCTCCGTGCTCGAGCAGGCATTCGCGCAGATGAAGGCGAAATTCGCCGAAGGTGCCGTCCCGCTGCCCTCCTTCTGGGGCGGCTACCGCGTCGTCCCCGACACCATCGAGTTCTGGCAAGGCCAGGAGAACCGCCTGCACGACCGGCTCGCCTACACGCGTACCGCTGCCGGCTGGACCATCGAGCGCCTCGCGCCGTGACAGGTGCCGGGTCGAAGTTTCGAAGTTTTCGAAAACTTCGAAA
>JADZBS010000141.1 GCA_020851975.1 Gammaproteobacteria bacterium
ACGCCACCGGCAACCAGCGTCAGGATCCAGATGACGCACCGGTTCATGCCAGCCTCCCGGCCGCGGTCACGGGCACGATCCAGTAGCTGACGTCGCGCGTCGGCAGGTCGGTCTTCAGGCTGTCGAGCAGCGGCTGCACCCGATCGGCCTCCATCACCACCTGCACTTCGCAGCGGTCGGTCCGGCCGCGCACGCGTTCCTGGGCGCTCAGCGAGTCGGACCGCGTGCCGTGCCCCTCGGCCCGCACCAGCGTGAAGCCCGTGGCCCACTCGGGATGCGCCAGCAGGCACTCCACCAGGTTCTCCTCGAGGTGCCGCGGGGCGGCCAGGGTGAGTTGCACCAGGGTCATGTCCGGACACCTCGCAGGATGAAGCGCTGGTAAAGGATCGGCAGCAGGACGAGCGTCAGCGCCGTGGAAGTCACCAGCCCGCCCACCACGACGATGGCGAGCGGCTTCTGGATCTCCGAGCCCGGTCCGGTGGCGAGCAGCAGCGGCACCAGGCCGAAGGCGGTGATGCTGGCAGTCATCAGGACCGGGCGCAGCCGGCGCAGCGCCCCTTCGCGAACCACGACCTGTCCGGTCAGGCCCTTTTCGGCGAGCTGGTTGAAGTAACTGACCATGACCACGCCGTTGAGGACGGCGATGCCGAGGAGCGCGATGAAACCCACCGAGGCCGGTACCGACAGGTACTCGCCACTGATGAAGAGGGCTGCCACGCCGCCGACCAGGGCGAAGGGCACGTTGGCGAGGACCAGCACCGCCTGCCCGACCGAGCGGAAGGTGGTGAACAGCAGCGCGAAGATCAACGCGAGGGAGACGGGAACGACGATGGCCAGGCGGGCCGCGGCACGCTGCTGGTTCTCGAACTGGCCGGCATAGACCACCGAGTAACCCTCCGGCAGCTCGACCTCGGCGGTGATGCGGGCGCGCGCCTCGTCGACGAAGCCGACCAGGTCACGGTCCGCGACGTTGCTCTGCACCGTCACGTAGCGGGCGGCGTTCTCCCGGCTGATGGCCACCGGGCCGTCGGTGCGCTCCAGGCGCACGACCTCCTTCAGCGGGATGGCGAGGCCGTCCGGCGTGGGGATGCGCAGGGCCTCGAACAGCGCCGGGGACAGGCGCACGTCCTCGCCCGCGCGCAGCACCACGGGCGTGCGCCGGGTGCCCTCCTGGACGACGCCCAGGCGCACGCCCTCCAGCTGGGCTTTGAGAAATGCCGAGATCTCGTCGACCGTCATGCCGTAGCGGCCGGCGGCGAGCCGGTCCACCGAGGCGCGCAGGTACTGAACGCCTTCGTTCTTCTTGCTGAGCACGTCCTGCGATCCGGGTACGGCATTGAGGATCGCCTCCACCTGGTCGGCCATGCGGTTGAGGGTCTCGATGTCGGAGCCGAAGATCTTCACCGCCAGGTCGCCACGGCTGCCGGTCAGCATCTCCGACACGCGCATGTCGATCGGCTGGGTGAAGCCGAAATTGATGCCTGGGAACCCCGCCATCACCTGGCGGATTTCCTCCATCAGCCACTCCTTGTCGGGCCGTCGCCATTCATCCCGGGGCTTCAGGACCAGGTAGCCGTCGGTCTCGTTGAGGCCCATCGGGTCGAGGCCGATCTCGTCGGACCCCACGCGCGCCACCGCGCCGCTGACTTCGGGTACCTGTTCCAGGATGGCGCGCTGCACCTTGAGGTCGAGCTCCATGCTCTCCTCGAGGCTGATCGACGGCAGCTTTTCCAGCTGCACCAGGAGGTCGCCCTCGTCGAGCGTCGGCATGAAGGACTTGCCGATGAACGGGAAAATCGCGGCGGCGACCACCAGCAGTGCGACGGCGCCGGCCATGACCGCCCGCCCGCGTTGCAATGCGAAGTCCAGCACCGGCGTGTAGAGGCGCACCGCCTGGCGCAGGAGCCAGGGGTCCTCGTGGACGCCTTCCTTCAGCAGCCACGACGAGAGCACGGGCACGACCGTGAGGGACAGCACCAGGGCCGCGCCCAGCGCGAAGACGATGGTGAGCGCCACCGGCACGAACAGCTTGCCCTCGAGCCCCTCGAGGGTCAGCAGCGGCATGAAGACGATCATGATGATCAGCACGCCGGCGACCGCCGGTGTGCTCACCTCGCGAACGGCGCGGAACACCTGGTGGAGCTTGTCCTGGCGGCTGTTGTCGTGGGCCAGGTGCGTGACGATGTTCTCCACGACCACGACCGCGCCGTCCACCAGCATGCCGATGGCGATGGCGAGGCCGCCGAGGCTCATGAGGTTGGCCGAGAGCCCGACCTCGCGCATCACCACGAAGGTGGCGAGTGCAGCGAGCGGCAGCGTCAGCGCCACGGTCAGGGCCGCGCGCACGTCGCCGAGAAACAGGAACAGCAGCACCAGCACCAGCACGATGGCCTCGATCAGCGCCATCGAGACCGTGTCCACGGCATGCTCCACCAGGACCGAACGGTCGTAGAACGGGCGGATGGTGACGCCCTCGGGCAGTGTCGGCGCCATCGCGGCCAGGCGGGCCTCGACGGCGGCCGTCACCTCCTGTGCATTGGCGCCCCGCAGTGCCAGCACCAGGCCTTCCACGGCCTCGCCCGTGCCGTTGTGGGTTACGCCCCCATAACGGGTGAGCTGGCCGAGGCGCACGGCGGCCACGTCGGCGACGCGCACCGGCACGCCGTCGACGTCCTTGACCACGATGCTGGCAAGCTGTTCGAGGCTCTGCACGGCGCCTTCGACACGCAGCAGCCAGACTTCCTCGCCGTCCGTGAGCCGGCCGGCACCGTCGTTGCGGTTGCTGGTCTGGATGGCGTCAGCCAGCTCCGCGAGCGTCACGCCGCGGGCGCTCATGGCGGCGTTGTCCGGCGCCACCTCGAAGGTCTTCACGAGGCCGCCGAGGGCGTTCACGTCGGCGACGCCGGGCAGCGTGCGCAGTTGCGGGCGGATGACCCAGTCGAGCAGCGCGCGCCGCTCGGCCAGGCCGAGCGCCTCGCCTTCCACCGTGAACATGTACACGTCCGACAACGGCGTGGTGATGGGGGCCAGGCCACCGGTGACGCCTTCGGGCAGGTCCGCCAGCACGTTGTTCAGCCGCTCGGCTACCTGGCTGCGCGCCCAGTAGATGTCCGCGTCGTCCTCGAAGTCGACGGTGATGTCGGTCAGGCCGTACTTGGACACCGAGCGCAGGATGCGCTGGCGCGGGATGCCGAGCATCTCGGTCTCGATGGGTGCCGCGATGCGGGCCTCGACTTCCTCCGGCGTCATGCCCGGCGCCTTGAGGATGATCTTCACCTGCGTGGTGGAAATGTCCGGGAACGCGTCGATGGGCAGGGCGCGCCAGGCCTGGATACCTGCGGCGGCCACCAGCAGCGTCATGCCCAGCACCAGCAGGCGCTGGGTGAGCGAGAACTCGATCAGGCGATCGATCATCTACTCGCCTCCCATGCCCTGCCAGGCCGCCTTCACGGCGGCGACACCTTCCACCACCACGCGCTCGGCGCCGGTGAAGGGGGCCTCGACAGCGGCGGACTGGCCGGAGCGGGAGAGGACCTGCACCGCGGCCGGCGCGAAGCCGTCGGCGCGCTCGACGAAGACCCAGTCCTGGCCGTCCTGGCGGACGACTGCCCGGTTCGGCACCCGCCACTGCTGGTTGCCGGCCTGACCCTCGAGGCGCACGGTCACATGCTGGTTGAACCGCAGCTCCCCGGCCGGGTTGTCCACCCGGGCCCGGATGAGCACCGACTGGGCTGCGCTGACACTGCTGCCGACGACCAGCACGGCGCCGGCCGCCCGGGTGCCGGGCACGACCACGTTCTGGCCTGGCGCCACCCGTGCCGCCACGTCCACCGGTGCCTGGATCTCGAGCCAGAGCGTGCCGAGGTCGGCGATCCGGAAGAGCGGCGCCGACGCTTCGATGCGCCCACCCGTCGCCGCCTGTACCTCCAGCACATGGCCGGCGATCGGCGCCGTCAGGGTGACGCTGTCGCTGAGATTGTCACCGCGTTCGGCCGCGGCGACTGCCGCCGGCTGGAAGCCCATGAGGCGCAGCGTCGCGCGCCGCTCCGCGAGGTGGGCGCGGGCCTGCGTCAGGGCCGCGCGCGTCGCCTGGACACGCGATTCGGCGACGATGCCTTCCTGGAAGAGCGCCTCGTCACGCTCCGCCGCCGCCTCGGCGAGCTGTGCCTGGACCGCTGCCTCGGCGGTATCGCGCTGGGCGGCCGCGAGGTCCTCGCTGCGCAGGGTGGCGAGGGCCTGGCCCGCCTTGACGCTGTCGCCGGCTGCGACCTGCACCCGCGCGATCATGCCGGTCGCCGGGGCCGCCACGACCCGCTCCCGGTCCGGCGGCACGGTCACCGTCGCCGGCAGGCCCACGGCGGCCGCACCGGCGTCGGCCGAGAGCGGTGCGGTGACGATGCCGAGCGCCTTGCGTTGCGCGGCGTCGATGGCGACGAGGGCATCGTCCGCGCGGGCGGACAGGGCGAGGAACAGGACGAGAATGGCGAACGGACGGTGCATCGGATGCTCCTGGGTTGGCGGCGGCACGGCCCATGGCCGTGCGCGCTCTGCCTGACAGCGGGCCCGCGGGGCGGGCCTGGACCGGCTCAGGGCAGGTCGCGGGGAGGGCGATCGCGGACGGGGGGGATGTGGGAGGCGTGGGTCCCGGCTGGGGCCGCTGCGGGTTTACCGGGCGGCGCGCTGCCGGCCGACAGTCCGGAGTCGACGGTGATCAGGGACGGCACGTGGTGGCAGTGGTGGCCGTCGCCACCGTCGGCCTGGCCACCACCGGCTCCCGTGTCGGGTGCGGCGGGATGGCTGCCGATGTGCAGCAACTCGCCCGCGCTCGCTTCCTCCGGATGCTCGTGCAGGCTCGCCGCCGCCCAGGTGTACTGCAGCGGTACGAGAAACAGGAGCAGGAGGGCGATGGCACGCCGTGTGGGGCGCATAGCGCTGCCGATCATCAACGAAAACCCGGCGAAGGATGCCACAACCATTGTGCCCGGCCTACCGCCTCGCCAGATCCCCATGCGACCATGTGCCGCACAAGCCGGTGCCGGGTCGACGTTTCGACGTTTTGGGACAGCGGGACAGTTAACTCACCTGGCACGTTATGCGATTCAGTATCGTTCCATGGGGCGTGCGTGCCAGTTGAGTAAACTGTCCCGCTTTCCCAAAACTTCGAAACTTCGACCCGGCACCGGCTTGTGGCACGATGCCGGCATGGCCGCGGCTTCCCGACTGGGCACACAGATTGCAGAGATCGTCGCTGCGCTGGACCGGGCAGGGGCCTCGGCGGCGCTGATCGGCGGCCTCGCGCTCGCGCCGCACGGCGTGGTACGGGCGACCCAGGATGTGGACTTGCTGACCGATGTCGAGCCGGCCGATTCGCTGCATCGGGAGCTCCTGGCTCTCGGCTACCGGTGCCTGTATCGCAGTGTCGATGCCGCCAATTACTCGCGGGACGACGAGCGTGTCGATCTGCTCTATGCCAGCCGGCCGGCATCCCGGCGGCTGCTGGCGCAAGCCGGTGTACGGGCTACTCCGTTCGGACCTCTGCGAGTCATCAGCCTCGAAGGGCTGATTGCCTTCAAGCTCCAGGGCTTCGTCAACGATCCGCGCAGAACCCAGGACCTGGAGGACATCAGGGCTCTGTTGCGTGCCAACCGGGAAACGATTCGTGACGTTGAACTGCGGGACTATTTTCGCCTGTTCGATCGGGAGCAACTCCTCGATGAACTCCTCGCCGAACACACCTGACGGCACGACGGTGACGGCTGCCCGCGACCTCTTCGTTCGCGAAGGTGGGATCCGCAGGGATCACCAGCCGGCCCGGGATGGGTTCGAAGCGCTCGATGACCTGATGGTAGTGGTCGAAGCGCTGTGCCCGCGATGGCCGCCACGCGGGCCGTTTGGCCCGATGCCAGATCTGCGCTTGTAGAGGCCGGTGCCGGGTCGAAGTTTCGAAGTTTTCCAGAAGCGGGACAGGAAAGCGGGACAGTTTACTCAACTGGCACGACGTCCCATGGAACCGTACTGAATCGCACCATGAACCAGTTGAGTAAACTGTCCCGCTTTCCTGTCCCGCTTCTGGAAAACTTCGAAACTTCGACCCGGCACCGGCCCCTGTCATGAACCTGCGCATGTCCCTGCTTGCCAGCCTGGCGATCGTCGCCGCACCGCTCGGCGCCGCCGAGCGCTACGAGTTCGACGAGGGCCACACCAGCATCCTGTATTTCATCGGGCACCTGGGACTGTCCGAGATGCAGGGTGAGTTCCATGCCTTCGAGGGCGACCTCCTGGTCGACACCGACCATCTCGCCCGCTCCAGTGTCGCCGTGCGCATCGATGCCGGCAGCGCCGACATGGACCACGACAAGCTCGATGAGATGCTGCGCGACGCTGATTTCTTCAACGTCGCGAAATTCCCCACGCTCGACTTCCGGAGCACCCGGATCGAGGTCCGGGGCGAGAACGTGCTCGCGGTGACCGGTGACCTGACGCTGCTCGGCGTGACCCGCCCGGTGACGCTCGATGTTCAGTTCAGGCGCGTGGCCGTGCATCCGCTGGCGAAGCGGCCGGCAATCGGCGTGCACGCCACCACCACGATCCGGCGCAGCGACTTCGGCATGAAGCACCTGCTCGGCATGGTCGCGGACGAGGTGACGATCCGCATCGACACCGAGGCCATCGCCGCCGCGACCGTGCCGGTCACGCCCTGAGGCGGCGGGGCCACTCCGCCAGCCGACTCAGCTACCGGATGTTCCGCCGGCCGGGCGATTCGCCCGACGCGGCGGCGGGGTGACGATGCCGCTGCGGGCGACGAAGTCGCCGAAGTGCTCGCCCGGCTGACGGCGTTCGGCAAAGTTGGCGAACAGGCCGTCGAGCGCCTGCAGGATCGCGGCCTCGTCGGCGTTTTCGAGCAGGCAGGCATTGAGGCGTTCGCCGGCAAAGTCGGCGCCGAGTCGCAGTTCGTAGCGCCCGACCGCCCGGCCGACCAGCGCGATCTCGCCGAGGAAGGGCCGCGAGCAGCCGTTCGGGCACCCCGAGATACGCAGGTGGATCGGCTCGTCGCGCAGGCCGTGCCGCGCGAGCATCGCTTCGAGCTTCGGCAGCAGTTCGGGGACGTAGCGCTCGGCCTCCGCCATGGCGAGGCCGCAGGTCGGCAGCGCCACGCAGGCGAGCACGTCGCGGCGGATGCCGCTGGCGCGACGATGGTCGTCGAGGCCGTGCGCGGCCACGAGCGCATCGATGGCGGCGCGCTCGCCCGCGGCGACGTTCGCGATGATGACGTTCTGGTTGCAGGTCAGGCGGAACTCGCCGGCGTGCACGCGGGCGATCTCGCGCATGCCCGTGAGCCAGCGCCGGTCCCGGCGATCGGCAAGCCGGCCGGATTCGATGAGCAGCGTCAGGTGCCAGCGGCCGCCGTCGCCTTCGATCCAGCCGAAGCGATCGCCGTTGTGCTCGAAGCGGTACGCGCGCGCCGGGGCGAGCCGGTACCCCAGCCGTGACTCGAGCTCCTCGCGCAACCACGGCAGCCCGCGATCGTCGATGGTGTACTTGAACCTGGCATGCATGCGATCGGTGCGGTCGCCGAAGTCGCGCTGGATGGCGATCGTGTGGTGGGTCGCCGCGATCAGCTGGTCCGGCGTGACGAAGCCGATGGTGTCGGCGAGTTCGGGATAGGTCGGCCGCTCGCCCCTGGCGGCGCCCATGCCGCCACCGACCGCGATGTCGAAACCGGCCAGGTGCCCACCCTCGACGATGGCCACGTACCCCAGGTCCTGGGCGAAGACATCGATGTCGTTGACCGGCGGGATCGCGATGCCGATCTTGAACTTGCGCGGCAGGTAGACATCGCCGTACAGCGGCTCTTCGTCCTCGGTGTACGCCACGGGCTCGCCATCGAGCCAGATCTCGCGATAGGCGCCGGTCTGCGGCCGGAATTCATCCGACAGGCGCCGTGCCCAGTCGTGTACCTGCGCATGCGCGGCGGAGAGCAGCGGATTGACGGAGGCGACGACGTTGCGGTTGACGTCGCCGCAGGCGGCGATGGTGCTCGCCTGCAACTGCGAGATCCCGGCGATGACCGGCTTGAGATGCTGCTTCTGGACTCCGTGCAGCTGGAAGGTCTGGCGCGTGGTGATGCGCAGCGAGCCGGAACCGTAGCGCGTGGCGAGCCGGTCGAAAGCCAGCCACTGGGCCGGCGTCAGCACGCCGCCCGGCAGGCGGGCACGGACCATGAACTGGTGGTCGGGCTCGAGCTTCTGCCGGCGGCGTTCATCGCGCACATCGCGATCATCCTGCTGGTAGCTGCCGTGGAACTTGAGCAGCGTCTTGTCGCGCTCGGCAATGCCGCCGGTCGTCGGGTCGGCCAGTCCCTGCGCGATCGTGCCGCGCAGGTGACGGCTGTCGCGCTTGATGCGCTCGACGTCGGGCGATTCGTTGTCGCTCATGGCCGGTCGACGTCAGTAGACGTCACGCGCATAGCGGCCGGCCTTGCGCAGGTCGTCGAGCCAGGCGGCCGCCGCGTCGGCACCGTGCCCGCCATGCTCCACGGCGATGGCGAGCAGTGCCTGGTGCACGTCGACGGCCATGCGATCGGCATCGCCGCACACGTAGACGTGCGCGCCGCCCTGGATCCAGTCGTACACGTCGCCGCCGTGCTCGCGCAGGCGGTGCTGCACGTAGAGCTTCGCGTCCTGGTCGCGCGAAAAGGCCACGTCGAGGCGCGCGAGTTCGCCGCGCCGGCGCGCCTGCTGCCACTCCAGCTGGTAGAGGAAATCGGTGCGCCGGTGCGGGTTGCCGAAGAACAGCCAGTTGCGCCCGGCGGCGCCCGTGGCGGCGCGTTCCTGCACGAAGGCCCGGAATGGCGCCACGCCCGTGCCGGGGCCGATCATGATGATGTCCCGCTTGCCATCGGCCGGCAGCCGGAAGCGCTCGTTGGGCTCGAGAAAGACACGCGCCCGGTCGCCCGCGGACAATCCGGCGAGGTAGTGCGAGGCGACGCCCCAGCGTTCCTCCGTGCCGCTCTGGAAATTCCAGTGTGCCACCGTGAGGTGGACTTCATCGCCGACCACGGCCTGGCTCGAAGCGATCGAGTAGCTGCGCGGTGCCAGGGGTCGCAGCGCCGCCACCAGCGATACGGCGTCCCAGTCCGTGGGATAGCGGCGCAGCAGATCGATCAGCTGCAGGCTGCCGAGGAGTTCACCGAGCCGCTGGCGCGCCGGCGGCTCGAGGAGTTCGAGCAGGGCCGCGTGCCCGCCGCGCCCGGCATGTGCGGCGACGAATGGTCGCGTCAGCGCCGTCAGCTCGCGCCGCTCGGTCAGCCAGCGCGAGAGCGCCAGCCGCTCACCGCCGCACTCGACCTCGGCATCGCCGGGCAGCTTCAGTTCTTCGAGGATGGTCGCGACCAGGGCCGGGTCCTGGACCGGCCACACGGCGAGCGCATCGCCGGGCTCGTAGCGCAGCCCGCTGCCGTCGAGCAGGAGCTCGATGTGCCGCACGTCCTTCCCGCTGCCGCGGGCGACGATGCGCTGGTTGGTCAGCACCTCGGCGGCGAAGGGCGCCTCGCGCGACACCTTCGGCGCCGCGCGATGCAGCGGGGTCACGGTGGCGAGTCGCGGTGTCCCGGCATCGGCCAGGAGCGCGCGCGCCTGGTCGAGGGCCGATACGGTCCACGGTGCTGCGATGCTGTCGATGTCCACGTCGGCATCGCCGCGATCGACGATCCGCTGGCCGCCGAGTGCGGCCAGGCGCTCGTCCACGAGCCGCCCGATGCCGCAGAAGTCCGGGTAGCTCGAATCGCCCAGGGCCAGCACCGCGTAACGCAGTTCCGGCAGCCGGGGTGCACGCTTGCCGGTCAGGAACTCGACGAAGTCGCGCGCATCATCCGGCGGCTCGATCACGTCGCCCGTGCTGTGGGTGCTGATGACGACGTAGAGCAGGCGCTCGGCCTTGAGCTCGCGCACCGGATAGGCGTCGGCGCGCACCAGGCGGACGGGCAGGCCGGCGTCGCGCAGGCGTCGCGCGAACTCCTCGGCGATGCGCCGCGCGTTGCCGGTCTGGCTGCCGTAGAGGATGGTCAGGGGCGCGCCGGTCGAGGGCTCCGGCTCGACGGGGGCGACGGGAGCGGCCGTGGCGGCCGCCAGGCCCGCCACATAGCCCGAGACCCAGTGCAGGGCCTGGGCATCGAGGCCCCGGGTCATCTCGACCAGGAGCCGATGCTTGTCGGCGGGCAGCACGGCGGGCAGGGGTTGGGTAGCCATGCGGGGATGCTAAAGCACCGTTGGCGCGCCCATCAGCACCATATTTCATGGTCATATGCTGGGACCGGCATGTCGCGAGCGCGGTGCGGTCACCGGCCCTCGGCCTCCCGCGTGAGCCCGCGGCGCGAGATTCCGCGGTAGGCGGCCGCATCGGTCTGCAGCCAGTCGGCGGCCTGCAGGTAATTGAGATGCAGGTCCTGGTAGGCGGCGTCGGCGGCGGCAGGATCGCGGGTCGGCAGCGCCCGGGTCCGGACCAGGGCATTGTTCATGGCGCTCGGCCCGGGGGTGCCGGCAGCGTCCTCGCCCGGACTGCCCATCGCCAGGCGCAGGCCATCGATGTCGTGGTGCTTCCAGAAGGCGGCCGGGATCCGGATCAGCGGGGCACCCGGGGTGCGCAGGACACCGACCGGCGGGCAGCGCTGGCCCCACATCTCGATGGCCCCGGCCAGCCCGGCTTCCCGCAACCCGATGGCCAGGTCCAGCCACAGTCCCTCGTCGTCGGCGAAGTCCCAGCCCTGGTGACGGGCCTGGATGCAGAACTCCGTCACCGGCAGTCGGTTCGGCGAATCGGCCGGCGGTCCGAACACGATCTGCCAGCCCGGCTTCCTCGCGGTCCACGCGGCCGAGATCAGCAGCAGCGCCAGGAGCACACCGAGGGTGCTCACCACGGCGGTCAGGGTCATGCGCGCTCCGTTGCCGCTCTCCGGTCGGATCGGGGAGCCAGCCGATGGTAGTACAATCGATCGCGCAACCGGCCCGCAACCAGTTGTCGGTCCGGCCGGCCTGCCGAAATCAAAACCGTAACACCGGCACCTTGCACTTACCGTAACCGTAACACCGGCACCACGATGGTATACGCGGCGATCACCGGCTGGGGCAAGTGCATGCCGCCGGCCGTGCTCACGAACGCCGACCTCGCCACGTTTCTCGACACCACCGACGAGTGGATCGTCACGCGTACCGGGATGCGCGAGCGGCGCATCTCGCATGTATCGGCCACCGTCGCTGGTGCCCGCGCGCTCGCCTGCGCCGGGCTGGCACCCGCGGATCTCGATCTCATCGTCTATGGCAGTTGCAGCTACGACGAGCAGGTGCCGAACGCGGCTTCCGGCGTGCAGGTGCGGCTGGGTGCTGCCAACGCCGCGGCCATGGACATCAATACCGCCTGCACCAGCTTTCTCTACGGCCTGTCGGCGGCCACGGCGCTGGTGCGCACGGGCGTGGTGCGCAATGCGCTCGTCATCGGCGTCGAGCTGATCTCGCCCTACATGGACTGGAGCAATCGCAACGTCGCCGTGCTGTTCGGCGATGGCGCGGCGGCCGTCGTCCTGCAGGCTGGCGAGCGCGAGGAAGGACTGATCGGCGAGCACCTCGGCTGCCAGGCCGACGCGCGCCAGACGCTGCGCATCCGCGGCATGGGCTGCGCCTATGCCAATCGCAACGTGCTCTACGGGCACACGCAGTGGGACTTCGACGGCCAGGAGATCTATCGCCGCGCCGTCAAGGGCATGGCGCAGGCGACCGGGCGGGCGCTGGCAAAGTGCGGCCTCGATGCCGCCGCCATCGACCTCGTGGTGCCGCACCAGGCCAACCTGCGCATCATCGAGGGTGTGGCGAAACTGGCGCACCTGCCGATGGACAAGGTGTTCCTGACGGTCGAACGCTACGCCAACATGTCGGCCGCCACCGTGCCCGTGGCGCTGGTCGAGGCGCTGGAGGCCGGCCGTGTGCGCCCGGGCGCATTGCTCCTCGCGCCCGCCTTCGGCGGCGGGCTAACCCTGTGTTCGCACGTCATTCGCTGGGGCGAGCGCGTGACGCCGCTCGGCACCAGTCCGGCGGAGCTGCCGCCGGTCACGCGCAGCGCGCTCGAGATCGTCAACGGCTACCGCGCGCTCGCCGCCCGGCGCGCCGAATCCGAACCAGGCCTGCAGGCGCCGGTATTCGCCGAATCCCGTCCCGGTCCCTGACCGCGGCGGTGGTCGCAGCCGCGAGGACCTGTGCTAGGCTTCAGGCTCGGCAGAGGGGAGGGGATGAGCGTGCCCACGCGTCCACGCCGGACCGCCACGACGGTCCTGATTGCGGCCTCGATCATTTGTTGCTCCCGCCTGGCGTTCGCCCAGGATGAACCGGAGGCGCCACCGCCGGAACCTGAAGCCATCACGGAAGTACCGGAGGATGCCGACGAGGCGGGCACCGGCCCGATGCTCGACGAGATCGTCGTCACGGCACGCAAGGTCACCGAGAGCATCCAGGACGCCCCGCTGTCGGCCGTCGTGCTCGACGGGGCGAAGCTCGCCGAGCAGGGCGTGACCCGCATCGAGGAACTCGTGGCCTACGTGCCGAACTTCGCCATGTCGGAAACCGGCATCGGCACCAACCTCTACGTGCGCGGCATCGGCTCGGGCATCAACCAGGGCTTCGAGCAGTCGGTGGGCCTCTACATCGACGGCATCTACTACGGCCGCGCCCAGCTCACGCGCATGCCCTTCCTCGACCTCGCCCAGGCCGAGTCGCTGCGCGGCCCGCAGGCCATTCTCCTCGGCAACAACAGCATCGCCGGCGCGCTGCTGATGACCACCGCCAGGCCCGGCGACAGCTTCGAGGCCTCGGTCGAGGGCCTCGCCGATTTCGACCACGGCGAGCGCGAGGTCACCGGCGTCCTCTCCGGGCCGCTCGGCGACCGGCTGGCGGTGCGCTTCGCCGGCCGCTACCGGACGATGGACGGCTACCTCGAGAACGTCACGCTCGGCAACGCCGACGAACCCGACCGCGACGAGAAGAGCGCACGGCTGACCTTCTCCTGGACGGGTGACAGCTGGAACGGCGCGCTCAAGGTCGAGCACAACAGCTTCGACGTCGAGGGTCGCCAGATCGAGATCGTGAAGGCACTGCCCGCCACCCAGCAGGCCATCGACGACGGTCTCACCAGCCAGACCGGCTTCAGCCGCAACACCGGCAGCTCGCAGCGCTACTGGCGCCCCGGCTACACCTACCTCGAGTACCTCGACGTCTTCTTCGACGAGACCGCGGTCGATCCGCTGACTTTCGATGCCGACAACGACTACGCCTTCGACAACCCCCGGATCGGCAACGGCACCGGCGACTACCGCCGCGGCTCCAACGGCGACAGCAGCGAGAACGACGTCGACGCCGTGGTGCTGAACCTCGACTGGCAGCTCGGCGACTACACGCTGACCTCGGTCACCGGCTTCCTCACCTACGACTACGAGGAATACTGCGACTGCGACTTCACCGGCGCGCCGCAGTTCACGCTGCTGTCGGAGGAGCAATACGACCAGTGGAGCCAGGAGCTGCGCATCGCCTCGCCGCCGGAGGAGCGCCTGCGCTGGCTCGCCGGCCTCTATTACCAGCACGACGAGCTCGAATTCGGCGACCAGATCTTCCTGCCCGTCGACAGCGGCGTGGTGCGGCTCGTCGGCTATGCCACCACCGGAGACCCGACCGGCGCCTTCGATTCGCTCGGCGACACCTCGGCCTTCCGCAACTTCGACCAGAACACCACGGTGAGTTCGGTGTTCGGCCAGCTGAGCTTTGACCTCACGGAGCGCTGGCGCGCCAGTCTCGGCCTGCGCTACACGCACGTCGAGAAGGAGGCCATCCGCATCCTGCGCGAGGGCGACCTGAATCGCCGGCCGTTCGTGCTCGGCGTGCAGCCGGACGATGTCAAGCTCGCCACCGGGGCGCCGCTGTTCGCCTCGATCTTCAATGTCGCCTTCCACCAGCTGGCTGGCGACCGGGAGGAGGACAGCACCGCCTTCGAGTTCGTCACCGACTTCGACCTGACCGAGGACATCATGATCTACGGCTCGGTGAAGAGCGGCTTCAAGTCGGGCGGCTTCGACGCGCGCTCCAACAGTGAGCCGGTGCCGGGCACCACGGGCGTCGACATCCTGTACCCGGCCTCGTCCCTGTCCTCCGTGGTCAACGTCGACCCGGGTTCCTTCGAGTTCGAGGATGAGCAGGCGCTCGCCTTCGAGGCCGGCTCCAAACTCACGCTCCTCGGCGGCTCCGCCGAACTTGGCGTGGCGGTGTTCTACACGAAGTTCGACGACCTGCAGGTCAGCATCTTCGACGGCACGCTCGGTTTCAACGTCGGCAATGCCGCCAAGGCCACCACCCAGGGCATCGAGATCGACGGCCGCTGGGCGCTGACGGAGGCTTGGTCGCTCGGCGGCTCGCTCGGGTTCCTGGACTTCGAGTTCGACGACTTCCCGAACGGCCAGTGCAACCAGGGCCAGGCCCCGGACGATCCGGCGACCGGCAAGTGCGACTACACCGGCAAGTCCAACCAGTACGTGGCCGACTGGTCGGGCGTGCTCTCCGTCAACTACGAGCGCCCGCTCGGCGAGGCCTTCCTGCTGCGCTCCACGCTCGATGTGCAGTTCACGGACGACTACAACCCCTCGCAGAACCTCGACTCGCGCATCGAGCAGGACGCCTACGCCGTGTGGAACCTGCGCCTGGCGCTCGCCGACGCCGACGAGCGCTGGGAGGTCGCGCTCCTCGGCCGCAACCTGACGGACGAGGAGATCATCACCTACGCCAACGACACCCCACTCGCCTTCAGCCAGTTCGGCGCGCCGACGTTCTACGGCTTCATGGACCGGCCGCGCTCGGTGGCGGTGCAGGCGAGTTACCGGTTCGGGGAGTAGGGGTGGGGCTTGTGCATTGCAAGAGGTGGCGTGGAAGCTATAAGGGACAGATCCTGGACCCCGTAGGCTGGAGCGATTATGTCACCTTGCGCTTCTCAGGGTTGTCGAAGCGAGCGTATAGTCGATTGCAGTTAAGAATGCGTTAAGCATGTCGCGGCGGTGATCCTGAAGCACCGACCATGGAATGAAGAAGAATCAACGAGTATCAGAAGAACACATACCAGGGGATTTCACATGGGCTCGAACGCTTTTCGCGCAACACTCATCGGCCTCGGGGCCACGGTCGCTTTCGGTGCGACGACGGCGTCGGCGGCGGTGGTGACGACGAGTTTCGCGATCAACTCGGCGACGATCGCCGACCTCTACAGTGCGACTTTCGACGGCGGGCTCGTGCCCTGCGGGGGCAGCCCGACGCCGGAGTGCACGTTCTTCGGCGGCAATACGCCGGCAGGCCGCGCGATCTCCATCAGTGCCACCGGGACGGGTGACGGCACGCTGAATGTCGACTGGGAGAGCACTACGGGTGAGATCCTGGCGGTCAACAGCATGGTGATCAACCTGCCGAGCATGACGCTGGTGATTGCGGGATCGACGACCGTGACCGTGACACGCGGTGGTGGTCCAGCGGTGAACGATCCATTCATCGAGGCCGGCACGGGGACGCTGGGGCGTGACCTGGACGGTGCGGGTGCCGGCGTTGCCCTCGGCCAGGGCACGGCTGATGCGGACGAGGGCAGTGGCATCGGCGATGCCTCCATCTTCCGTCATGACGACGCACCGAACCCGGACGCCCCCGACTTCGCGGTGTTCAACGAGATCGTGGACGGTTGCACGGGTGGGCTCTGTGGCCTGATCGGTGTGCTCTCGCTCGATGGCGTGCGCTACCAGCTCGGGGGGGTGGTCAACGCGCTCGGCGGTGACGCGCTGGTACTCAAGGCTCAAACGGGCAACAACTCGATCTACACCCTCAACATGACCACCGCCGCGGTGCCCGTCCCGGCAGCCGCCTGGCTGATGATCCCGGCTGTGGGTGCCATTGCGGCGAGGGCACGCCGCCGCCGCGCCTGATCGCTGACGACAACGCGTTACGATCCGGGCCCCGCGAAGCGCTGCTTCGCGGGGCCTTTTCGTTTGGGGGAGCCGAGGTCGCGGCTGGCGTCGCTCCTACCCGGGAATAGCTGGCCGCTGTGCCGGCATCGGGTCGCGACTGGCGTCGCTCCTACGGGGCAGGCCCACGCCG
>JADZBS010000142.1 GCA_020851975.1 Gammaproteobacteria bacterium
AGATTTCCCGCAGCGCAACCGGCGGCCAGACCCATACCGACCCATCGGCCACGGTTGCCGTGGGTCGCCGGCTTTGCGGCGGGGGGCTACACTGCCGGCACCATGGGGTTTGAACGTCCTATACCCCCGACAGAGCGTACAGCGCGTGGCAGACGCGCTCATCGCCGACGGGCTCGTCACCTGCGTCGACAACCCGAACCATCGGCGCGCCCCCCTGCTGGAGCTTACGAAGCAGGGAAAAGAGCTTCTCGGCCGGCTTGATTCACGCCGTTTCCGCTGGGCGCAAGAGGTGGGATCCAGGCTCCAGGTCAGGGAAATCGACGCTGCCGTGGAACTGCTGAAAAACGTCCGCCGGCGGCTGGGCGGCTGAACGGATAGCGGCTCCCGTGCACCCGGTCTGCGCGTCAGCGCCTGATGCGCAGCCGCCGCCACATGACGAAGCCGGTCACCACCCACAGGCTGACGCCGAGGCCGATGATCGAGTAGAGCACGCCGCCCGCCGGGCCGACGATGAAACCGCTGTGCACCGGGAACAGCCAGGCTCGCAGTCCCTCGCCACCCGTGGTCAGGCCTGTCGGGTAGGTGCCGACGATGTCACCGCTCTGCGCATCGACCAGGACATCCGCGCGCCGCAACTGGCCGTCCATGAAGGCGAACCAGTGATGACGTGCATGCGCACCGGCCGGAGAGAATGCCGCGAGGTGCCAGTCACCGACCTGGCTGCGGGCGAGCGCATACGCCCTGTTGATGTCTGCGGCCGTGGCGGCCGGGATTGCGTGGCCCGCATCGCCGTGCGCACCCGCTCCGGTCTCCATGTTGTTCTTGAACGCCGAGCGGCCGGATTCGACTTCCGCCCAGGTAAAGAGATTGAGCGCCGTGCCGGTCGCAGCCACGGAGACGATGAAGAGCCCCGCCACGACACCCGCACCCCGGTGCACACGGACCACACCGCGGGCACGCTGATCGGCGCGACGCGTGCGCCACCAGATGACGAGCCCGAGCGCGCTGAATGTCACCACGCCAAGACCGAGGCAGGTCAGGAATATGCGACCCGGGGTCCCAAACAGCGCCCAGCGATGGAGAAACACCGCAATGCCGATCCATCCGGACATCACCGAGCGCTCGCCAATGACACGGCCCGCGTACTGGTCGATCGTCACCATGCGCGACATGTCGGCCTTGTCGGTGGCCGGCCCGCCCATCACGATGACGGCTGTGCGCGGGGACACCGCTGCCGGGTACATCACGTGCGCGACATTGAAGCCCGCCTTCTCGCGACTGAGGAGATCAAGAAGGTCACCGGGCGCGAGCGCCTCGCCCCGGCTTTCAACGCGATAAAAAGCGGGGTCGGTTTGCTGCATCAGCCAGAACCGCTGCTGGGAAATCGCGCCCGTCAACCCCTGAATCATGAAAAAACCGCCCAGCACCAGAGCAAAGCGGCGATGCCAGCGGCGTAGTGTCGTCGTCGGGATGGCCATGACGTCGGTTTTCCGTCTGCTGAGAGGTCCAGCCACTGGTGAATTCCTGCCGAGCAGTCGCCGCGCGCAAACCTATTTACTTCGAGTGCCGGCGGTCGAGGCCACGTCTTCCGCGCCCAATTGAAGTCTTCCAGGGCGGTGGTGCCGCAGCATGTCGAGCGGTGTCAAGGCGGCCAGTCGTGGCGGGTGCTGCTCCCACCGGAGCAAGCCCACGCCTGATCGCAGCGCTGGAGGCGCGGCGCCAGCCGCGGCCGCCGCAATGCCGAAGTCAGCTCCCGTTGGCCATGTCGCCGTGGGCCTTGGCCATTTCCCGGGCCTCGTCCGCGGCTTTGCGGTAGGCCTTGGCGAGCCGCTTACAGTGATTGGCGAGACTCCTCAAGGTCGCCGCCTGCTTGGTACCGCCAGTAGCCCGAGCTGCATAAGTCGCCGCGAGTTTCGCGTGGTTGTCAGCCTTTGCCTGCAACTCGTCAGCTTCCTGCTGATACCTGGCGGCTTCTGCCGAGTGCTCCGCCGCCGTCTGCGGGACAGCGACCTTCTCATCGGCTGCCACGGACGACAACGATCCGGCGGTCAACAACGAAACACCAACGATGACGGCACTCAGCAGGGTAGCGATCCTCGTGAGATTCATGGTTGCTCTCTCCTTAGTAGTGAAAAACTCGCCGACTACGCCAATTGAGCCGCGCAGGGCGGCGTTTCAGGCCTCTCGCCCGCCCGAAAAGACCGGCTGTGAACCAGTATGCCGGATATCCACCCGCCAGCGCCAAATGGAGTACACAGCCGGTATGACGAACAACGTGAGCAGCATGGCGGACAATACTCCGCCGACCATGGGGGCTGCCAGCCGCTTCATGACATCCGCCCCGGTGCCCATTGCCCACATGACCGGCAGCAAGCCGAGGATGTTCGCGAGCCCGGCCATGGCCATCGGGCGAATCCGCTCGAGCGCGCCCCCGTGTACCGTATCGAGCAGATCCTGCAATGAATGAAGCGTTCCCGCTGCCTGCCGGCGCGCGCATGCCGTGTCGAGGTAGGCGAGCATGACGGCGCTGGTCTCGGCGGCGACGCCGGCAAGGGCAATGATCCCGACCCAGACGGCGATGCTCATGTTGTAGCCGAGCAGGACCATCAGCCAGACGCCGCCGACCAGCGACAGCGGCACGCCGAGCATGACCATGAGCGTCTGCGCGATCGAGCGGAACGTGAAGTAGAACAGCACGAATATGATCGCCAGCGTCAGCGGGATGAAGATCTGCAGCCGCTTGGCCACCCGCTCCATGAACTCGTACTGCCCGGACCAGGCGATGGTGTAACCGGCAGGTAACTTCACCTTGTCACCGACCGCGCGCTTCAGGTCTTCGACGTAGCCGCCGACGTCGCGGCCGGTCATGTCGACGTACACGTACCCGGCCAGCATGCCGCCCTCGTCACGGATCATCGCCGGCCCGCTGACGAGCTCGATGTCGGCGAGCTGACCGATCGGCACCTGTGCGCCGGCGGGCGTCGTCACCAGGATGCGTTCCAGCTCATCAGGATCATCGCGAAGTTCCCGCATGTAACGCAGGTTGATCGGGTAGCGCTCGCGGCCCTCGATGGTGGTGTCGATGCTTTCGCCGCCGATCGCCGATTCGATGATCCGGCCGACGTCCATCACCGTGAGGCCGTAACGGGCGATCTCGTCGCGCCTGATGACGAAATCGAGAAAGAAGCCGCCGGCTACCTTTTCCGCAAAAACGCTGCGGGTGCCTGGCACGTCCGCAGCCGCCATCTCGATTTCCTTGCCGATGGATTCGATGGTCTTCAGATCGGGCCCGAAGATCTTGATGCCGACGGGTGTCCGAACTCCGGTCGTGAGCATGTCGATGCGCGCCTTGATCGGCATGGTCCAGGCATTGGCGACGCCGGGAAACTGCAGGGCCCGGTCCATCTCGTCGATCAGGCCCTCGTAAGTCACGCCTTCCCGCCACGCCGCCTTGTCCTTCAGCTCGATCACCACTTCCATCATCGAGAACGGCGCCGAGTCCGTGGCGGTCTCGGCGCGGCCGGCCTTGCCGAACACGCGCTCGACTTCCGGGAAGGACTTGAGCTTCCGGTCCATCTGCTGCAGCAGTTTGCCTGCCTCGGTAACCGAGAGCCCCGGCTGGGTCACCGGCATGTACAGCAGCGTGCCTTCATACAGGGGCGGCATGAATTCCGAGCCCATCCGCTGAAAGGCCGGAAACACGGTTGCCGTAAGGACAATGGCCAGGCCGACGACAGCGAACCGGTGATTGAGCGCGAAGCGCAGCGGCACGTCGTACAGTCGCTGCAGGAAGCGGGTAACGGGGTGCGCTTCCTCGGCGCGGATGCGGCCACGGATCAACAGGGTCAGCAATGCCGGGATCAGGGTCACGGCCAACAAGGCGCTCATGGCGATCGCCAGGTTCTTCGTCAGCGCCAGCGGCGTGAACAAGCGACCCTCTTGCGCCTCCAGCGTGAATACCGGCATGAACGCGACCGCTATGACCAGCAGTGAGGCGAAGATCGCGGGCCCAACCTCCTTCGCCGAGTCGATCAGCACCCGGGTGCGGTCGCCAGGGCGGCCGTCACGCTCCCATTCGGACAGTCGCTTGTGGGCGTTGTCCACCATGATGATGGCGGCATCGACCATGTCGCCGATGGCGACGATGATGCCGCCGATGGACATGATGTTCATGCCCACGCCCAGCCAGTACATCGGGATGAAGGCGATCAGGATCGCGAGCGGCAGCGTAATGATCGGGATCAGGGCCGAGCGCAGATGCAGGAGGAACCCGATGATGAGCACGCTGACGACGACGAGTTCTTCGATCAGGTTCTCGTTGGCGGTGCGGACGGACTCGCTGATGAGGTCGCTGCGATCATAGGTGGTGACGACCTGTACGCCCTTCGGCAGTGACGGCTTCACCTCCTCCAGTTTCGCTTCGACCCGCTCGATGACTTTCTGTGCGTCCTCACCGAACCTCATGACCACGATGCCGCCGACGACCTCGCCGCGCCCGTCGAGATCCACCAGGCCGCGGCGCATGTCGGGCCCGAGCGTGACCCACGCCACGTCACGCAGCAGGATGGGCGTGCCGCTCTCGTTCACCCCCACCGCAATCATCTCGATATCGGCTACCGACTTGATGTACCCGCGCCCGCGGATCATGTACTCGGCACCCGAGTACTCGACGACCCGGCCGCCGACATCCATGTTGCTCATCCGCACCTTTTCGGTGATTTCCGCGATGTCGAGGCGATAGGCGAGCACTCGCGTCGGGTCGAGATTGATCTGGTACTGCCGCACGAAGCCGCCGACGCTCGCCACCTCGGCCACCCCCTCGACGCTGCGCAGCCAATAGCGCAGGTACCAGTCCTGAAACGAGCGCAGCGAGGCGAGGTCTTGCTGGCCGGTCTCATCCACGAGAGCGTACTGGAACACCCAGCCGACACCGGTGGCATCGGGGCCCAGTTGCGGCGTGACGCCCTGCGGGAGCCGCCCGGCAAGCTGGTTCAGGTACTCGAGCACCCGCGAGCGGGCCCAATAGATATCGGTGCCGTCCTTGAACAGGACATAGACGTAGGAGTAGCCGAAATCCGAAAAGCCGCGAACGACCGTGACGTTCGGCGCCGACAGCAGTGCCGTGACGATCGGATAGGTGATCTGGTCTTCGACCAGGTCCGGCGAGCGGCCCATCCAGGTCGTGTAGACGATCACCTGGGTGTCGGAAAGGTCCGGGATGGCGTCGATGGGTGTATTGCGCATGGCCCACAGGCCGCCCGCCGCGAGCGAGAACACCAGCAGGAACACGATGAAGCGGTTCCGGGCGCAGAATTCGATGACGCGCTCAACCACGGCGGCGCCCCCGGCTCATTGCATCGGCTCGTTCATGCCGGGCATGTCTTCGGTCTCCTTCCCGGACTCCTGGCCGCCGGTCATGTCCATTCCCGCCATGCCGGCCATGGCGCCCTTGACCTGGCTTTCGGAATCGATCAGGAAATTCGCCGAAGTGACGACCTCCTCGCCTTCGGCCAGGCCATCCAGAATCTCGAGCTGGTCACCGGCCCTGACGCCGATCTTCACTTCGCGCCAGGCGAGCCTGCCGCCGTCCCGCCGCACAAAAATCACCCGACGCGCTCCGGATTCGAGAACGGCGTCTTTCGGGACGATCAGCCGCTCGCCGAGCGGAATGCTCAGCGCCACGTTGACGAACATGTCCGGCTTGAGCCTGCCCTCGGGATTGTCGAACTCGAAGCGCGCGCGGGCGGTGCGCGTCTCGCTCTGGAGCGTCGGGTAGATGAAGGTGAGGCGGCCGGTCATCGGCTCGGCCGAATCGTAGGTTACGCTGATGTCCGCCTGCTGACCCACTCGCACGAGGGGCAGCTCGTATTCGTAGATGTCGGCCAGCACCCAGACATGACTCAGATCGGCGATGACGTAGAGATCCTCGCCGGGCATGACGCGCATGCCCGCCACCGCCATCTTTTCGATGACGGTGCCGCCAAGCGGCGCGTGGATCGGTAGCGTACGCACGATCGTGCCGGTCCGCTCCAGTTCGCGGACGTGACTGTCGGCAATATCCCAGAGCTGCAAGCGGCGACGCGCGGCCTCGAGCAACGACCGGGAGCCCTCCGCGACCTGCGGAAATTCGCTGCTGCCGAGGGTCTGCACGCTGCGCAGGGCGAGGAGGTATTCCTCCTGGGTTGCAACCAGCTCGGGGCTGTACAGCGTGAACAGCCGCTCGCCGCGTCTGACCAGTTCGCCGGTCGTGTTGACGTAGAGTTCCTCGATCCAGCCCTCGACCTTGACATTGACGCGGGCCAGGCGCCGCTCATCGATGACTACCCTGCCGACGGTGCGGATGTCGCGGACCATCGGGCGACGTGCGGCCTTTTCGAACCTGACGCCGATCGACTGCAGCCGCTCCGGCGCAATGTCGAGGTCACCGCTGCCGGGCAGCGCCGGCTTCGGCATTCGGGCCATCTCCTCGGGCGTCATGCCGTCGTCGGACAGGGTCGGGGCCGTCGCTCTGGTCGAGTTCATCGCTGCCATTTCTTCCGGGCTCATCCGGTCCCCGACCGCCTCCGGCCCCGCGGACGACACCGGCGGGTCGGCGCCCTCGCGGCCCTGGCAGCCTGCGAGGGTGGCGAAGGCGACCGCCACCAGACAGGTTCGCAGCAACTGCGCCGACGAGCCTGCTGACGGCCATTCCAGAAGGCGCCGTGTCATGGTTCTTCTCCGATGATCTCTTCGAGTCGCGCGCGGGCCTTCTCGTGCTCGGCCGTCTCCGAATACAACTCGAGCTCGTTTTCCTGCAGCGTGAACAGGCTGTTGAGAAGCGTCAGAAAATCGACCCGGCCGACGTTATAGCCCGATCTCGCCGCAGCCAGAGTCAGCGCGGCCTGAGGGATGATGGCGTTGTCGAGAAGCCTGATGACCTTGCCGGCACGATCGATCTGGGCGAACTCGTCGGTTACCCGCATGGCCAACTCCTGGCGCAGCGCCTGCATCTCCCCGGCTGCACTTGCCCGGCTCGCAAGAGCCTCGCGCACCCCGTAGCGCTGTCTGCTCGCGAAGTACAGGGGCACCGTGACATTGAGCATCACCTGGTAGCCATCGTCGCCCATCGGGTCCTCATGCACGCCTTGAAGGCCGATCTCGAAGTCAGGCAGATATTCGCGCCGCGCCAGTGCCAGCACGGCATTGCTGCGGTCGACGGCTGCGCCGCGGGCGCGAAGCATTGGGGACTGGTCGATCAGGGCGAGGGTATCGGCCAGGTTCCGTCGCATGGCGCGCGGCCGCAGTTCGCCCGTGACATCAACGGAAGTGCCGGCCGGACGGTTGAGCAGGCGCGCGAGTTCCGCATTCACCGACTGCCTTCGCTGTCGGGCCATGGCGAGACGGGCAAGGCTTCGCGAGACTTCCGCCTGAGCTCGAAAGATGTCGGCCTGAGCCGTCCTGCCGACGCTGTAACCCGCTTCCGCTGCCTCCGCCAACTGCTCGAGAAGCTGCCGGGTCTTCTCGATGACCGCAATCGACTGATCTGCCAGCAGCAATTCGTGGTACGCCTCCTTGAGACGCGCGACGACGGCAAGACGCACCGCGAGGTACTCCTGCTCCATGGCATCGGCCTCGCGGGAGGCGATGTCGCCCTTGAGCTTCAGCTTGCCGGGAAACGGGATCTCCTGGCTGACCCCGTACATCGTTTCATCAACGTCCATGTCTTCGTAGCTGAAATTGAGGGTCGGATCCGGCAGCGTTCGTGCCGGCGGAATCATCGTCTTTGCAGCCTCGAAGCGCTGCGCCGCCACCGTGACCTCAGGATTGGCGGCAAGCGCCTCGCTTACCAGGGCGTCCAGCCCCGCTCCCGCCGCATGCGGCGCGACTTCCTGAGCGCGCAGAGTAGCGGGATGGCATGCGGTCGCAACGACGCCGAGTACGTTCAGGATGAGCGCACCCGTCGCCGACCCGGAATCACGCGAGCACATGGAGAGGGACCGATGTTTCACGGCAAGCCCCGGCGGTCTTCTATGAATAGTGATGACGCGCACTTTGAAGGGAAGAGCTTGCGGAAAGGGCGAGGAACAGGGAAACGAAACCAAGGTTCCAGATGTTTCGAGCGTTCATCGACGTTCTCCTTGAGTCAGGCACCAATTGCCGGATTGATAATCGCGATCACGTCTCATGCCGGGACGCCACCCGATGTCGTGGTCAGTGTCGCGGGCCGGCGCAGAACCTTGGCAACCTCCAGCACCAGGAACGGGACGAGGCCAAGACCTGCCCACGTCACGCATTGGGTCAGCGTGATCGGCTCGATACCGAAGACCACCTGCAGGGCACCGACGTGATGGATCGCAATCTGCAGGCTGAAACTTGCAAGTACGATCAGGAACAGCCGGATATTGGAAAGCAGGCCAATCTGCCACACCGTCAGGGTGCTGCTGCGCGCCCCGAATGAGCGCAACAACTCGGCGATGACCAGTACGGTGAAGGCGGCATCGCGTGCCTGCTCCAGGCTGCCGTCGATGTAGTACTCGTAGGCAAAGGCAGCCACGGTCACTCCGGCGGTCAGGATCCCGGTCAGGGCGGTCAATCTCAGGAATTCCCGGTCCATCATTTGCGCCTCAGGACGGCGCGGAGGCCGATTGAGTACGCCGGGATCAACCGGGTCGGTCGCCAGTGCCAGCGCGGGCAGACCGTCCGTCACCAGATTGATCCACAGCAGGTGCAGCGGCAGGAGCGGCAACGGCCAGCCCGCCAGCGCTGCAATCAGCATGACCGTGAGCTCGCCGGCATTTCCGGCCAGCAGGTAGGCCAGGGTCTTGGCAATGTTGTCGTAGATGCCCCGACCCTCTTCCACCGCCGCCACGATCGAGGCGAAGTTGTCATCGGTGATGATGATGTCGGCGGCTTCCTTGGTGACCTCGGTGCCGGTAATGCCCATGGCAACGCCGATCGACGCTTCCTTGAGCGCCGGGGCGTCGTTGACGCCGTCTCCCGTCATCGCGACGATCGCCCCGCGCGCCTTCCACGCCCGAACAATGCGCAACTTGTGCTCCGCGGTAACCCGGGCGTAGACCCCCGTGTCATGGACGCGTTCGACGAGTTCCGCGTCGGTCATGCGATCGAGGTCCATGCCGAGTAGCGCACCGTCACGGGTATCGAGGACACCGAGTTCGCGAGCGATGGCGCGAGCCGTGTCCGGATGATCCCCCGTAATCATCACGGGCTTGATGCCGGCGCGCCTGCATCTGGCGACCGCTTCGCGGGCCTCGGGCCGCGGTGGGTCCTGCAGCCCGATCAGCCCGAGCAGCGTCAGGCCCGTCTCGACGCGATCGGTGTCGTCGACCTCAGCCGGAACCGTGAGCGGCCGTCGGGCCAGGGCCAGGACCCGCAGGGCATCATTGGCCATCAGGGCGGCCGCCTGCTGCATCCGGCTGCGGTCACTGGCCGACATGTCGAACGTGCCGCCGTCGGTAAGGACCTGCGTGCAGCGCTCGAGAATCACCTCCGGAGCGCCTTTCACGAAAGCCATTGCTGCCGACCCAGCCTGTCCCCGCACGATCGTCATGCGCTTGCGATCGGAATCGAATGGCAGGGTACGCAACCGCGGCAGGTCAGCCTCGATGACCGGACGCTCGAGTCCACCTTTGGCGCCTGCGACCAGCAGCGCCCCCTCGGTCGGGTCGCCGACAACAACTGACCTCCCGGCGCGCGCCTGGAGTTCGGCGTCGTTGCAGGCCACGGCAGCCTGCAGCGCGGCGAACAGCAGGGGATCGTCCGCGACCGGGATCTCCGCGTCGTCCGAAAAAAACGCGCCCTCCGGGTGATAGCCCTCGCCACTGATCCGGTACAGGCGGCGGTGGGTAACGAGCTTGCGCGCCGTCATCTCACCGACGGTCAGGGTCCCGGTCTTGTCCGTGCAGATGACCTGCGCGCAACCGAGTGTCTCCACGGCCGGCAGGCGCCGGACCAGCGCATTGCGCCTCACCATCCGCTGCACGCCCAATGCGAGGGCCACGGTGACGACTGCCGGCAGCCCTTCCGGAACGGCGGCGACTGCCAGGCTGACGGCGCTCAGAAACAGGTCAAAGGGCGCCACGCCACGTAGCACCCCGAGTCCGAAGACCAGCGCGACGATCACCAGACAGGCCCACAGCAGGCGTTTCGCAACCTGATCGAGCCGCCGCTGCAGCGGGGTCGCATCGTCGCTTGCGGTTTCCAGGAGCCGCGCGATATGGCCGATCTCGGTGCCCATGCCGGTCGCGACGACCAGCGCTCGCCCCGATCCGGCGGCGACGCTGGTGCCGAGAAACACCATGTTGCGCCGATCAGAAATCGGGGTCGCCCGCGGAAACATGCCAGTCCGCTTTTCAACCGGCTCGGATTCCCCGGTCAGGGCAGCCTCAGTGGTGCGCAGCACGGACGCATCGATCAGTCTGCAATCGGCGGCCACGAGATCCCCGGCCTCGAGAAGGAGCACATCGCCGGGCACCACGTCCGCCGCACGCAATACCTGGGCACGACCATCCCGCACGACGCGAGCCCGGGGCGCCGCGAGGCGGGCCAGCGCGGCCGCGGCCTTTTCGGCGCGATACTCCTGGAAGAACCCGATGATGGCGTTCAAGACCACGATGGCGATGATGGCCGCGCCGTCCACTGCTTCACCAAGGGCCACCGACACCAGTGCTGCGCCGATCAGGACCCAGATCACCAGGCTCTCGAATTGCGCCGCCAGTATCGCCAGCGGCGCAACGGCATCGCCCTTGCGCAGCTCATTCGGACCGTGTCGAGCGAGGCGGCTGGCCGCCTCGTCCGTCGTCAACCCCAGGACCCGATCGGCCGCGAGACTGGCGGCGAGCTCTTCGAGGGACCGATCGTGCCAGCTCTCTGCCTGCACCTGGAGCATCAGTTGCCAGCCGTTGGCGAACAGGCAGCGTCAATATCTTTCTCGGCCTGCAGCCAGTCCTCGATTTCGTGGCCGGGGGCGAAACTCCTGGCCTCGGCCCGGTAATAAGCCGCCTCCGCGATCATTCGGCAGCGGTCTTCCTGCGACCTCGGGGCAGCCGCGTCATCAACATTCGCAGCAACGCATAGATCGTCGGCGACCGGCTCACAGCGATTCCCTGGTCTCGTCGGGGATCCAGTGCGCGCCGTTACCCTGGGCATTGCTCTTCCTCTCACGGTTGATATGCCGCACGAATGAGGAAAAACTAGCGATTCAGAGGAGCAAATGTGTCTCGAAATGTTCGCGACCCATTCCTACTACGCGTTTTTCCTTATGAGCCTGCAGCAACACGGCGAGGTGCCAGGTTGTTGCCTCGATGACCGATGATTTCCTATGGACCCGGCTAAGCGGAAAATACTCGTCATCGAGGACGAGAAGGCACTCGCGGACCTGATTGCCCGGCATCTCGAGGACAGCGGGTTCGCCGTACGGACCGAACTGCGGGGTGATGCCGGACTGCGCGCAGCGGAGTCCGGCACGTTCGACCTGATACTTCTCGATCTCATGCTGCCCGGTATCGACGGCCTCGAGATCTGCCGTCGACTGCGTAACCGGAATGTGCAGACCCCCATCGTGATGGTCACCGCCAGAAATACCGAGGTCGACAAGGTCTTAGGCCTTGAACTGGGTGCCGACGATTACATTGCGAAGCCTTTCGGCATCGCCGAGCTGACCGCGCGAGTCAAGGCGCTTCTGCGGCGGATCGACGGTCTGGCGGCCGCAGCGACCACCGAGACACGGCCGATCGACGTCGGCGTAGGGGTGAGCGTCGATCCGCGGACCCGCGAGGTGTTCGTGCGGGGAAGGCCTATCAGCCTCACACCAAAGGAGTTCGACCTGCTCCTGTTCTTCGCCCGCAATCCGGGCCGGGTCTACAGCCGCTCGCAACTGCTCGACGCCGTGTGGGGGTACAGTCACGACGGCTACGAGCATGCCGTCAACTGCCACATCAATCGCCTCCGGGCCAAGATCGAAGCCGACCAGGCCAGGCCGGAGCTGTTGCTGACCGTTTGGGGCGTCGGCTACAA
>JADZBS010000143.1 GCA_020851975.1 Gammaproteobacteria bacterium
GCGCCCCGTAGGAGCGACGCCAGTCGCGACCCGATCACGGCACCCCGCCCAATCAGCGCCCCGTAGGAGCGACGCCAGTCGCGACCGAATCCCGCGCCCGAATCCCCCGCAGCAGCAGGTTCGGCAGCTTCGCATCATCCCAGTCGAAGGCGATGTCGCCGGTGCGCACGATCACCAGGCCCTGCGACGGCACCACGTACACGCGAGCGCCGCCGAAGCCGTCGAAGTAGATCACGTCCGGGGCGGCGAAGGGCTCGGCGTGATACGCGGTGGCCGAGGTCTTGTGATTGTAGGCACGCCGCTCCTGGTACCCGGTGCCGAGCCAGGTGAGGTAGCCGTAGTCCGGGTTGCGCGGCGAGGGCGTGACGACTTCGCGCATCCAGGCCGCCGGTACCACCTGTTCGCCGTCGTGCACGCCGCCATGGAGGTGCAGCAATCCGACCTGCAGCCAGGAACGCGCCGTGGCGTCGAGACAGCAGAAGGTACGCGCCATGCCGCGCCCGGCCGAGTCGAGCAGGACCGTGGCGTCGTCGGCCCCGATCCGCCGCCACAGCGCCTCGGACAGGTAGTCCGCATGGCGGCGCCCCGTGGCCCGCTCGAGCAGGATGCCGAGGAGCTGCGGGTTGACGTTGTTGTAGTCGAAGCGACTGCCCGGCGGATCTTCCAGAGTCTGCGCGAACGCCACGCGGGCAACATCGCCGCCGACCATGAGCTGCAGGGAGTCGCTGCGCGGATTCCAGAAGCTGAACGTCGGAAAGCCGATGCCGCTCTGCTGCTGCAGCATCTGGCGGATCGTGATCGCCGCGCGCCCGTCGCCGGCCCACTCCGTGAGATAGCGCGCGGCCGGATCGTCGACCGAGGCGATGAAGCCGTCGCGGATGGCGATGCCGACCAGGAGCGCCAGGACCGACTTGTGCATCGACTGCGTCGGCGTGCGTGATTCAGGGCCGTAGCCCGGATAGTAGTGTTCGAGCTGCAGGGCCCCGTCGTGCCAGACGAGCAGCGCATGGCTGCCGGTGTCGGCGCCGTAGGCGACGGCTGCCTCCAGCGCTCCGCTGTCGATGGTGCGCGCCCCGGCGCCGGCCACCGGCAGCGGGACAACCGTCCCGCCCGCAACGCGTTGCGCCACACCGGCCACACCGCCGAAGGGCATGGCGAGGAGCCGGCCACCGGCCACGGGCTCGGCGAGATAGAACGCGGCCGTGGCGACGAGGACGATGCCGAGGCAGGCGACCAGCACTCGCTTCAGGGTGCGCATGAGCGGTCTTGATCGTCCGGAAGACGGGGGCGCCATCATACCGGAGCGCGGCCGGCGCCCTCAGTCGATGCGCAGCCAGAGCGTCTTCAGGTAGGCGGGATCCGTGCGCGACACCGGGAAGTCCGGCGGCTGCGGTGCGTAGTGCTCCTGCGCGATGCGCCGCCCGGCGGTGGCGACCGCCGCGCGCACGTCGTCGACGAAGCGCTGCGCGGCGAGCCGCGCGGTGTTGGCGCAGGCGAGCAGCACACCACCCGGAGCGAGCAGCGACAGGGCGGCCATGACCAGGCGGCCCGTGTCGGCCTCGATGCGAAAGCGGCCGCCCGTCTTCGACTGCGAGAACGTCGGCGGATCGAGCACCACGACGCCGTAGCGCCGGCCGCGACGCGCCAGGCGCGCGAACCAGTCGAAGGCATCGCCGTAGATGAAATCGTGCGCCGTGTCGTCGAGACCGTTCAGGGCGAAGTTGCGCCGGCCCCAGTCGAGGTAGCGGCGCGAGAGATCGAGGCTCGTCACCCGCGCACCGGCCTGCGCGGCACACACCGAGAAGCCGCAGGTGTAGGCGAAGGCGTTCAGCACCTCGCGTGCTGCGCCCGGCTCGCGCCACAGCGGGAAGCCGCCGGCGACGTGGCCGGTGAGCAGGCGGCGGCGGTTGTCGCGCTGGTCGAGGAAGAGGCCCACCGAGTACCCCTCGCCGAAGCCGAGCTCGAAGCGCAGGCCGTTCTCGGTCACCGAGAAGCGCTCGGGTGCCGCCTCCCCCACCGCGAGCCGCGGCGCGGCCTCGGTGGCGGCGAGCCGGCGCACCTCGCGGCTGAGGGTCTTGACGTAGACGCCCCGCACCCCGAGAGCCGCGAGGCCGGCGAGTTCGGCGGCGGTGGGCGCCTGCGCCGACTGCGCGAGCAGCCAGTCGCCGAACCGGTCCACCTGCCAGCCGGGCCAGCCGTCGGCGCCGCCGTGGTACAGGCGCCAGGCGGTGGTCGCCGCCGGGTCGATGCAGGCCGCACGCAGCGCCGCGCGCGCATCGCGCGTGAAGTCCGCCGGCGCGGACAGGCATACGGTGGCGCCGCCCGCCGGGTCACGGTAGGTCAGTTGTTCGGCGTGCAGGCACAGGCGTGCGGCCGGTGTCCCGCCGTAGAGCGTATCGCCGAGCACCGGGAAACCGCTCGCGGCGGCGTGCACGCGGATCTGGTGCGTGCGCCCGGTGAGGGGTTCGGCGACGACGCGCGTGGCGCCATCCGCCGGCGACGGCGCGCCAAAGCTCGTCACGGCCGCTGCCGCCCCGCCGCCCGGCCGGGCGACGTAGCGTGCGCCGTCGCGCACGATCATCGACTCCACGCGCAGCCCGCCGCGCGGCACGGGCCGGTCGGTCAGCAGCACGTAGCGCTTGGCGATCTCCTGGCGCTGCCATTGCGCCGTGAGTTCGCGGCGCGCGAGCGCCGTCTTCGCGAACAGCAGGACGCCGGAGGTGTCCTTGTCCAGGCGATGCACGATGGCGAGCCCGGCCCAGCGCGGCTCGCGGTCGCGCAGCCATTCGTAGATGCCCTCGCCCGCATGCGGTGCCGGCGCGTGCGTGTTCCAGCCCGCCGGCTTGTCGACGGCGAGCACGTGCTCGTCCTCGTGCAGCACGCAGGGCGGCAGTGGCGTGGCAGGCCCGGTCACGGCGCGGCAGCGAGCCGGCGGGCGCGCAGTTGCCCGCAGCCGCCCTCGACATCCTGGCCGGCGGAGCGGCGCAGCTTGGCGAGCACACCGTGGCGGTGCAGATGGCGGGCCATGGCCGCGGCGCGCTCCCGGGACGGCCGCCGCCAGGGCAGCCCCTCGACGGGATTCCAGGGGATGAAGTTCATCACCGCGTAGCGGCCGGCGAGCAGTCGCACCAGCGACTCGAGCTCGTCGTCGCCGTCGTTCACGCCCTCGATGAGCGTCCACTGGTACTGGACCGGGTAGGTCGTGACCCGGGCGTAGTCCTGCGCGAGTTCGACGAGTTCGGCCGGATCGATGCGCGGGGCGCGCGGCAGGAGTTCGGCGCGCAGCGCCGGCTTCGTCGTGTGCAGCGAGAGCGCGAGCGCCGGACGCACGGCCCCGCGCGGCAGGCGCTCGAACACGCGCCGGTCGCCGACGGTGGAGAACACCAGGTTCTTGTGGTTGTAGCCGCCGGCGGTGCCGAGGCAGTCGATCGCCTCGAGCACGGCGTCGAGGTTGTGCGCCGGTTCGCCCATGCCCATGAACACCACGCGACGCAGCGGCCCGCGGGCGCGCGCGAGCGCCACCTGCGCGACGATCTCGGCGCTGCCGAGCTGGCGGGCGAGGCCGTCGCGCCCGGTCATGCAGAACACGCAGCCGACCGCGCAGCCGACCTGGGTGGAGACGCACACCCCGCCACGCGGCAGAAGCACGCTCTCGATCGACTGGCCGTCGGCGAGCCCGAGCAGCAGGCGCACCGAGCCATCCTGCCCCGGGTGCTCGGAGTGCACCCGCACCAGCCGGTCGAGTTCGGCCTGCAGTGCCGGCAGCGCCGCGAGCATCCGTGCCGGATAGGCCGTGGCCGGGTTGCGCGAACCAGCCGCGAGCGGCTCGCCGCGCATCCAGGCGCGCAGCGCCAGCGCTTCGTGGCGCGCGCCGGCGCCGGCGTCGCGCAGCCGGGCTCTGAGGGTGGCGACCGTCGATGGGGCTGGATGGAGGCAGTCGGCTGATCTCTGAGACGAGAACAGCCGACCGCCTCCATCAACCCCGTTCGACTTCACCATGGCCGGCAGCCGCGCGGCGGGGCGGCAGACGCACGCGCGAAGGTGTCCTCGATGGCCGCGCGATATCGGCCGTGGTGGTCGGGATCCTGCCCGAGGTCGGCGAGAGCACGGGCCGCCTCGGCGCGCGCGGCGTCGGCGCAGCCGCGGTCGAGCAGCAGGTTTGCGAGGTTGTTGCGCGCCGCGACGGCCGTCGGCTCGAGGGCGAGAAGCTGGCGGTAACGCGCCTCGGCCACGTCGGGTGATCCGCTGCCGTAGGCATCGTTGGCCGCGGCGAAGAGCACCGTCGGATCCGACGGCCAGCGCGCCAGCGCCGCCGCATACGTCGCCGCCGGCGCCCCGGCCGGCACGACGCCGCGCGCTTCCTCGAGCTGGCGCACGACCTCGGCCGGGGGCAGGCTCGCCGGCAACCGGCCGGGCGGCAGCGTCACCAGCGCCCAGCGACCGCCCCGCTCCCAGCTCGCCTCGAAGCGATGCCACCGCTCGATCCGCCGCCGCTCGGTGCCCGAGCGCAGCACCACGAACTCGCGACCGGCATCGAAGCCGATCACGACCGCGAAGTGCCAGGCCTGCCAGCCGGCGAGGCCGAGATCCTGCAGCACGAGCACCGGGGTATCCGCCGCGAGTTCGGCCTGCAGCGCCGTGAAATCAGGCGCCAGCACCCAGGGCACGCGCCCGGCGCGGCGCGCGGCCGCGGCGAGTTCCACCGCGAGACTGCCCTCACGACCCGGGATGTAGACCTGCGGGGCCAGCGCCTCGGGTGTGACGGCCACGCCGCTCCAGCCGAGCACCGTGGCGAGCGCCGCCGGGCCGCACTGGTGGATGGTCTGCGGGAAGAAAGGAACCGCCGAAAGTTCGCGGGCGGGATCCTCGGGCAGCGACGGCGGGAGGGCGGTGCAGGCGGCGAGCGCGAGCGCGCCCGCCGCCATGATCGCCAGGCGCAGGTGCTCGCTAGAGCTTCTTGAAGATGTCGGTGACACCCGTGATCTCGAGGATCAGCAGCACCACGAAGACGATGCCGATCACCGCGAGCAGGCTGTCACCGCCGGCCGGCAGGCTGTCGAGCTGGCCTGCGACGCGGGCGAGTTCCGCATCCGACAGGTTCGCCACGCGTGCGCCAGCCGCTGCCGGATCGACGCCGAGGCTGACGAGGGCCTGCTGCACGTCGGCCCGCGCCAGGGCCGCCTGGACCTGGTCGAGCTGCGCGGCGCGCTGCGTGCCGGAAAGGAACTCCGGCGTGCCGATCATGCCGGCCGAGGCCGACTGGAACCCGAGGCTGAGGAAACAGGCGGTCGTGAGCGCCGCCAGCGCACGTCGTAACGCCATCTGCATACTCCAGAAAAGAACCCGGGCGGCAGTATACCGTGAGCCCCCTGCCGGGCCGAGTGCGGCCGCGTCACGGTCGCGAGACCCAGCGGTTGCCCCGCACGTAGAAGCGCAGCAACCGGCGCGCCCAGGCGCCGGCGTAGTCGACGCCGACGCGCGGCCGGGTGGCGACAGCGAAACGCTCGCGCCGCGCGGGCCGCGCGATGAACAGATCGTCGCTCAGCAGGTCGTGCCCGCTCTGGCGCCGGTCGATGCCGAGCGCGCGACACACCAGGCCCGGCCCCCGGGTATTGCCGGCAAGGTTGGCGAGCGGCTCGACGGCACGCACCAGCACGGCCGCGGCATGGCCCTCGCGCTCGGTCACCACGTTGAAGCAGTGGTGCAGGCCGTAGACGAGGTAGACGTAAGCGTGCCCGGGTGGCCCGAACATGGGCCGCGTGCGCGCCGTGAGCCCGCGCGCCGAGTGGGCCGCCCGGTCGTGCGGCCCGAGGTAGGCCTCGGCCTCGACGATGCGAGCGACCCGCGGCACGCCGTCGACGACGTGCACGAGCCGCATGCCGAGCAGCTCGCGCGCCACCTGGCGCGTGTCGCGGTCGTAGAACCGCCGCGGCAGGCGGCGCCGGCGCAGTTCCTCGATCATGCCGCCGGCATCAGCGCCCGCCAGCGCTCGAAGCGGCGCGTGAACGCCGGATCGGGGCGCGGGTGCCAGGTTTCGCCCGCGCCCGCCTCCCAGTGCACCGCGGGACCGGCCACGAGCCGGGCAAGCCCGCGCGCCGTGGCCTCGGTCTCGGCGCTGCGCCACACCGGCAGGCCGGCGAGATCGGCGAGCCGGCGGCAGAAGGTCGCGCTCGCTGCGAGCCCGCCGGTCAGCACCAGGCGCTCGAGCGGCGGCCCGAGCGCGCGCAACTCGTCGAGGTTCACGCGCAGCAGGAAGACGATGCTCTCGATCACGGCGAGGGCGCGCGCGGCCGGCGTCCCCTCGCCGACGAAGCGCGACGGGAAGTCGCTCACCCAGAAGGGCGAACCCAGGCCGGCGACGCCGTTGAGGAAGAGCGGCGGGTCGGCGCCGCCGGCCCCGGCCTCCACCGCGGCCAGCAGCGCCGCGGCCGTGCTGCCCTCGCGCGTAGCGAGCCCGTCGAGCGCGGCGGCAGCGCCGTTGACCGTGCCCTCGGCGAGGTAGTCGACCCCCTGCGCGTCGGACCACACCACGCTCGCGAGCAGCCGCGGCGCCGCCGGCACCCGGTCGCGCAGCGCACGCTGCACGAAGGCACCGGTGCCGGCATTGACGTAGGCGGCTACCGGATCGAGCGGCCCGGCGGCGAACGGCACCGCGGACTGGTCGCCCGTGGTGACGACGAGCGGCACGGCGCCGGCCGGTGTCGCGAGCACGCCGAAGTCGTGGCGACTGTCGACGCAGGCCGGCAGGACGCGGCGCGGCACGCCGAAGAGCGCGAGCAACTCCTCGTCCCAGTCGCGCCGCGCCGGATCCCAGCGCTGGGTGCGCGAGGCGTTGGCCGGATCGGCGAGGCAGGGCCTGCCATCGAGCAGCCGCGCGAGCAGGAAGCTCGCCAGCGGCCCCATTGCCAGCGTGTTCGCCTCGGCGGCGGCGCGCACCGCCGGCACTTCCTCCAGGCACCAGCGCAGCTTGCTCGCACCGTAATGCGGGCTCAGCACCAGGCCGGTGCGCGCACGCAGCCAGTCGCGGCGCGGCTCGAGCCCACGCAGCCAGGCGGCATGGCGCCGGTCCTGCCAGGAAAGGATCGGGGCGAGCGCGGCCCCCGTACCCCGGTGCCAGCAGGCGATGCTCGAGCGCTGCGTGGCAAGCCCGGCGGCGGTAATCGGACGCCGGGCCGCTGCGGCGCGCGTGGCCACGGCATCGACAGCGTTACGCACCGAGGCGACGAGCGCCTCGGCGTCGTGCTCGACGCGCAGCCCATCGGCGCTGCGGTCCGTGGCGACCGGCACGGACTCCAGGTCGACCACGCGGCCGGCCGCGTCGAAGAGGAGCGCGCGGCTGGCGTGTCCGCCCTGGTCGATGGCGAGCACGTGGCCGCTCACGACCTGGCCGCCTCGGCGAGGAGCAGCAACTGCCGGCAGGTTGGTGATGTCACTCTCGTCTCCGCCAAACGCCGGAATTATAGGCAGCACGCCGGCAGCCGGCGGGTACACTACGCGCTGCCCGTCCTGCCCGCGCCATCCGCCGCCGTGTCCAGCCCCGACCTGCCCGTCACCGCCGTGCTGCCGCAGCTCCTCGCGGCGCTCGCGCGCGGGCCGGCGGCCGTGCTGCAGGCGCCGCCCGGCGCCGGCAAGAGCACCGGGGTGCCACCGGCGCTGCTCGCCGCGCCCTGGCTGGGTGGGCAACGCATCCTCATGCTCGAACCGCGGCGGCTCGCGGCCCGCGCCGTGGCGGCGCGCATCGCCTGGCTGCTCGGCGAGGGCGTCGGCGGGACTGTCGGCTACCGCATGCGCATGGACACGCGGGTCGGTCCCGCCACGCGCATCGAGGTCGTCACCGAGGGCATCCTCACGCGCCAGCTGCAGTCGGACCCGGCGCTCGAGGGCATCGGCTGCGTCGTCTTCGACGAGTTCCACGAGCGCAGCCTGCAGGCCGACCTCGGACTCGCGCTCACGCTCGACGCCCGGCGCCACCTGCGCCCCGACCTGCGGCTGCTGGTCATGTCGGCGACACTCGACACCGCAGCCGTCGCGCGCCTGCTCGGCGATGCCCCCGTCATCGTCGCCCCCGGACTCGCCCACCCGGTGCAGACGCGCTATCTCGAACGCGCTTCATCGGTCCCGATCGACCGGCAGGTCACCGCCGCCATCCTGCGCGCGCTCGGCGAGGATGCGGGCGACCTGCTGGTGTTCCTGCCGGGTGCGGGCGAGATCCGCCGTGTCGAACGCGCGCTCGGCGAGCAGGCGCTGCCGCCGGGCACGGCGGTGCTGCCACTCTACGGCGACCTGCCGCAAGCCGACCAGGAGCGCGCCATCCGCCCGGCACCGGCCGGTGAGCGCAAGGTCGTGCTCGCCACCAACATCGCCGAGACCAGCCTCACCATCGAGGGCGTGCGCGTGGTGATCGATGCCGGGCTGGAGCGGCGCGCCCGCTTCGACCCGGCGAGCGGCATGAGCCGGCTCGACACCGTGCGCGTCGCCCGCGACTCCGCCGACCAGCGCCGCGGTCGCGCCGGCCGGCTCGCGCCCGGCGTGTGCCGGCGCCTGTGGACCGAAGCCGAACAGCGCGCGCTCCGCGCGCAGACTCCCGCGGAAATCCTCGAAGCCGACCTCGCGCCGCTCGCGCTCGAACTGGCCGCGTGGGGCGCGCAGGCGGAGTCACTCGCCTGGCTCGATCCCCCGCCGGCCGCACCGTTCGCCCAGGCCCGCGATCTCCTGCATGCGCTCGGTGCACTCGCCGACGGCGGCACCATCACCCCGCACGGGCGCGAGATGGTCGCCCTCGGCACGCACCCGCGGCTCGCGCATCTGCTGCTGCGTGCCCGCGACGCCGGCGTCGCCGCCACGGGCTGCGCCATCGCCGCCCTCCTCACCGAGCGCGACATCCTGCGCGGCCGCGACCGCGACGCCGACCTGCGCACGCGGCTGGAACTGGTGAGGTCCGGGACGGTGATCGAATCCCTGCGTCGCACGATGCAGCACTTCCGGCGCCAGCTGCGTGCCGGCAACGCGCCGCAGGCCATCGACCCCGAGGCGGCCGGGTGGCTGCTCGCCTGTGCCTATCCGGATCGCGTCGGGCGCTGGCGCGAACCGAAGTCCGGGCGCTACCAGCTCTCGGGCGGCCGCGGCGCACGTTTCGCCGAACCACAGGCGCTTGCCGGCGCCGAGTTCATCGTCGTCGCCGATCTGGACGCCGGCGAGCGCGAAGCGCGGATCTTCCTCGCCGCCCCGCTCGCCGCCGCGGATCTCGAGGCCCACTTCGCCGCCGAACTGCGCCAGACCGATCGCATCGCCTGGGACAGCCGCGAACAGGCGGTGCTCGCGCGCCGCCAGCGCCATCTCGGCGCGCTGCTCGTGGCCGACGCACCGCGGCCCGACCCGCCGCGCGAGGCGCTCGCCGCCGCCATGCTCGACGGCATCCGCGAACTCGGGCTCACCGCCCTGCCCTGGACGCCGGAGCTGCGCAGCTGGCAGGCCCGCGTAGCGCTCCTGCGCCGTGTCGACGAGCGGGCGCCATCGCCCTGGCCGGACCTCGGCGATGCGGCGCTCCTGGCGACGCTGCCCGACTGGCTCGCTCCGTGGCTCGACGGCGTCACGCGCCGCGACCATCTCGCGCGACTGCCGCTCGGCGAGGCGCTGCGCGCGAGGCTCGACTGGTCGCAGCAGCAACGGCTCGATGCGCTGGCGCCCACGCACCTGGCGGTACCGAGCGGCTCGCGCATCGCCATCGACTACCTCGACGAAGCCGGACCGGGCCTCGCCGTGCGCCTGCAGGAAGTGTTCGGGCTCGAGGACACGCCGCGCATCGCCGGCGGGTGCGTGCCGGTCATGATGAAGCTCCTCTCCCCGGCGCGCCGCCCGGTGCAGGTGACGCAGGACCTGAAGAGCTTCTGGGCGAAGGGCTACCACGAGGTCCGCCGCGAACTGAAGGGCCGCTACCCGAAGCACTACTGGCCCGAGGACCCGCACCAGGCCCAGCCGACGCACCGCGTGCGGCCCCGGCCCTGAGCCCGGCGCGCGTCCCGCGCCTCAGCGCAGGGCACCGGCGGCGTCGGCCAGACCCCGCCAGCGCAGCCACTCGCGCGCGTCGTCCGCATCCTCCTCGAACCAGCGCCGCGCCGAACCGAGGCGGAACGTGTACCCCCAGGCGTCCATGTCGGCCATCATGCGCTCGCGCCCCATGCCGGCGAGTTCGCCGGCCAGCAGGATCTGCAGGCAGCAGACGGCGTCCTCCTCGGCAAAGTCGCCGCCGGCATCCGTGTCGAGCGCGGCGCGGCGCGCCTCGTCCATGCAGATGAAATGCGCCGCCTCGTGCAGGGCGGAGTGCACCGGCGTGTCCGGCCGCAGATACAGGCGGCTGCCAAGCAGACCGGCCTCCGGCGGCCCCCAGTAGCTGCCCCGGATCGGCGCGCCCGGCGCGACCGCGACCAGCGCCAGGCCGTAGCGGGCCAGCACGGCGCCGAGCGCCGGCAGGCCGAGTTCCGCGACGGTGAGCACGCCATCGGCTGCATCGGTCACGGCGGCGTCCTCAGAGCCGGTCGCGCAGGGCGTAGTACAGCATGCCGAGCACGAGCAGCGGCCAGCGCAGCAGCGTGCCGCCCGGCCAGGCCGGTGCGGGCAGGCGCGCCATGAGATCGAAACGCCCGGTCTCGCCCGCCACCGCCTCGGCGATGAGCTGCCCGGCCAGCGAGCCGATCGAGATGCCGTGGCCCGAAAACCCCTGTGCGAAGTACACGTTGGCCCCGAGGCGACCGAGATGCGGCAGGCGCGTGCGGCTGATGCCGAGCGCACCACCCCAGGCGTAGTCGATCCCGACGCCGGCGAGCTGCGGGAAGACACGCAGCAGGTACGGGCGCACGAATGCGGCGATGTCGGGCGGGAAGCCGCGCCGGTAGTTCTCGCCGCCGCCGAACAGCAGCCGGTGGTCGGCCGTGAGGCGGAAGTAGTTCACCACGAAGCGGGTGTCGTGCACGCAGACATCGTCGCGGATCAGCGCGCGGGCACCTGCCGCACCGAGCGGCGCGGTGGCGACGATGAAGTTGTTGATCGGCATGATGTGCGCGGCGATGCGTGGCTCGAGCCGCCCGAGATAACCGTCGCAGCCGAGTACCAGGCAGCGCGCAGCGACCTCGCCGGTGCCGGTGCGTACCGTCAGCGGCGCCCCGGGAGCGTAGCCGAGCGCGGCACTGTGCTCGAAGATGCGCACGCCGGCCGCCTCGGCGGCGAGCGCCAGTCCGAGCGCATAGTTCAGCGGATGCAGGTGCAGCGCGCCGGCATCGAGCAGCGCGCCGTGGAAGATGCGGCTGGCGAGCATCGCCGGCAGCTCGCCTGGCGGGATCCAGCGCATGGCGTCGTAGCCGAAGTCGCGGGCGAGCCGCTCCGGACGCCGACGCAGCGCCACGGCGTCGGCCGCGCGGGCAGCGGTGATGAGCTGGCCGTTTCTCGGGTCGCAGTCGATGGCGTGGCGCGCCACGCGCTCGCGCACGAGGGCCTTGGCCTCCTCGCCGAGCATCCACAGCCGTCGGGCCATCTCCAGCCCGAAGCGCTGCGTGAGCTCGCCCTCGTCGCGCCGCTGGCCGCTGCCGACCTGCCCGCCGTTGCGCCCGGCCGCACCCCACCCGACCTGCTCGGCCTCGAGCAGGACGACGTCGTAGCCGCGCTCGGCGAGGTGCAGCGCCGCGGAGAGCCCGGTGTAGCCGCCGCCGATGACGCAGGCGTCGGCGACGATGCGCCCCTCGAGCCGCGGCCGTGCGCGCACGCCGCGCGCGCTGGCCGCATACCACGACGGGGCGCCCGGCACCGGTTCCTCAGCCCATCCGGCGTGCCGTGAGATCGAGCGCGCGGCGCGCCTTGTCGATCAGCTCGTCGATCTGCGCGGTGGTGATCACCAGCGGCGGGGCGACGATCATCGAGTCGCGCACGTGGCGCATCACCAGGCCCTGCTCGATGCTGGCGTCGCGGCAGGTCTCACCGACGGCCTTCGCGGCCGGAAAGCGCGTGCGCCGCGCCTTGTCGCTCACCAGCTCCAGGGCGCCGACCAGGCCCGCGCAGCGGGCCTCGCCGACGATCGGATGCTCGGCCAGCCCCCGCCAGCGCTCGGCAAAATACGGGGCGATCTCCTCGCGCACGCGCTCGACGATGCCCTCCTCACGCATGACGGTGAGCGCGGCCACGGCCACGGCACAGGACACGGGATTGCCCGAGTGCGTGAAGCCGTGGTGGAACTCCCCGCCCGCATCGACCAGCGCGTCGGCGACCCGGTCGCCGACCAGCACGCCGCCGAGCGGCAGGTAGCCGCCATTCACCGCCTTGGCGAAGATGATGAGATCGGGCTCGATGTCGTAGTACTGCGAGCCGAACCACTCGCCGAGCCGGCCGAAGCCGGTGATGACCTCGTCGGCCACCAGCAGGATGCCGGCCTCGTCGCAGATGCGCTGGATCTCCGGCCAGTAGGTGTCCGGCGGGATGATCACCCCGCCGGCGCCCTGGATCGGTTCGCCGATGAAGGCCGCGACGTTGTCGACACCGAGTTCGTCGATCTTGCGCTCCAGTTCGCCGGCCACCTTCAGGCCGAATTCGTCCGGGTGCATGCCCTGCCCGAGTTCGAACCAGTACGGCTGCTCGATGTGCACGATGCCCGGGATCGGCAGGTCGCCCTGCGCCTGCTGCACCGGCATGCCGCCGAGGCTCATGCCGCCGATGGTGCTGCCGTGGTAGGCGTTCCTGCGGCTGATGATGGTCTTCCTGCGCGGCCTGCCCTGGATGTCCCAGTAACGACGCACCATGCGGATGATGGTGTCGTTGGCCTCGGAACCGGAGTTGGTATAGAAGACGCGCCCGAACGAACCAGGCGCCACCTCCGCGAGCAGCGTGGCCAGCTCGATGGCCGGCGGGTGCGTGCACTGGAAGAAGCTGTTGTAGTAGGGCAGCGTCTGCAGCTGCCGGTGAGCAGCCTCGATCAGCTCGCGCCGGCCGTAACCGAGGTTGATGCACCACAGGCCCGACATGCCGTCGAGGATCTGCCGGCCCTGCGCATCGTAGATGTAGACACCCTCGCCCCGGGTGATCACCCGCGTGCCGCGCTCGCCGATCTGCTTGTGGTCGCTGAACGGGTGCAGGAAATGGCGGCGATCCAGGTCCTGCAGTTCCGAGAGTGTCGCGTCGCTCATGGCCCTGCCCTTCGCGCTGAGGGTTCAGGGCCAGAGTGTACCGAAGATGCGGGTGGTGTCGCGCTCAGGCGCCGTGCAGGCGGGCCCGCCCGCCGGCCGCGGCCCGGGCCGCGCGCCGCGCCCGCCAGGCATCGCGCGCATCGGCCATGGCCGCGTAGGCGGCCGGCACCACGACCAGCGACAGCACGGTGGAGGTGAGCAGCCCGCCGATGACGGCGATCCCGAGCGGTGCGCGGAAGTTGCCGTCGGCGCCGAACTCCAGGGCGATCGGCAGCATGCCTGCACCCATGGCGATGGTGGTCATGATGACCGGCCGGGCACGCTTGCGGCAGGCCGCGATGATGGCGTCGTGGCGCGACAGGCCCTGGTCGCGCTCGCCGATGATGGCGTAGTCGACGATCAGGATCGAATTCTTCGTGGCGACACCCATCAGCAGCAGCAGCCCGATGAGCGAGGGCAGCGAGAGGGCATAGCCCGTCAGGAGCAGCGCGCCGAAGGCCCCGGCGGCACACAGCGGGATGGCGGCGAGGATCACCAGCGGCTGCGTGGCGCTGCCGAACAGGAGCAGCAGCACGAGGTACACGCAGCCGAAGCCGGCCAGCATGGCGCCGCCGAAACCGAGGAACATCTCGGCGAAGGCCTCGGCGTCGTCGCTGTCGACCCGGCGCACGCCCGGCGGCATTTCGTGGAAGGCCGGGAGCTTGCGCAGCTCGGCCATCACCTGGCCCAGCGGCTGCCCGTTGAGCTCGGCCGTCACCTTGATGTTGCGCTCGCGGTCGAAGCGGTCGATCTGCGCCGGCCCGCTGCCCTCGTGCAGGGTGGCTACTGCCGACAGCGGCACGCTGCCGTCGCGGGCCGGCACGCGCAGCAGCGCCAGCAGCTCGGTGTCGCTCAGCGACTCGTCGGCGAGCTGCACACGGATCGGGACCTGCCGCTCGGCCAGGTTGAGCTTGGCCAGGCGCTGGCGGAAGTCGCCGCTGGTGGCGATGCGCGCCGCCTCGGCGATGTCCACCGTCGACACGCCGAGGTCGGCCGCGCGGGCCGGGTCGGGCGTGATGACGATCTCGGGCGTCAGCAGCGAGGCGGTCGACGAGACACTGCCCATGCCGGGCAGCGAGCGCAACGCTGCCTCCATGTTGCGTGCCGCCTGCGCCAGATGCGTGGAATCGTGGCCGGACAGGATGATGTCGAGGCGATTGCCGGGCCCGCCGGCGGCGAAGCTCACCCGCGCACCCGGCAGGTCGCGCAGCCGCGCGCGCACCTCGGCTTCGAGTTCCTGGATGGTACGTGCGCGCTCGTCGCGGAAGCGCAGCGTGAGCGTGGCGTTGCGCACACTGCCCGGCATGCTGGCCTCCATGCCGCCGGCACTGGCCGAGCCGACGCGCACCAGCACGCTCTCGAGTTCCGGGATGCCGCTGATCATGGCGCGCGCCTGCTCGGCGGTGGCCACCGTGTCGGCGAGTCGCACGCCGGGCGGCAAGGACAGCTTGAGATCCGTGCGCGAGGCGTTCTTGGGCGGCACGAAGGTGGTCGGAATCAGCGGCACCAGCGCCAGCGAGGCGACGAAGACCGCAAGCGCCAGCAGCAGGGTGCGCCGGCGCAGGTGCAACGAGGCTTCCACCACGCGCACGTAGCCCTCGAGCCAGCCGGGCACCGGATGCGGCGGCGGGCTGCGTTCGAGGAAGCGCGCGGCGAGCATGGGTGTGAGCAGGCGCGCCACCAGCAGCGAGAACAGCACGGCGGCGGCGGCCGTCAGGCCGAACTGGCGGAAATACAGGCCCACTTCCCCGGGCATCAGGGCGACCGGGGCGAACACCGCCACGAGGGTGGCCGAGGTGGCGATCACGGCGATGCCGATCTCGTCGGTCGCATCGATGGCCGCCTGGTGCGCCCCCTTGCCCATGGCGCGATGCTGGGCGATGTTCTCGATCTCCACGATGGCATCGTCGACCAGCACGCCGATCACCGTGGCGAAGGCGAGGAGAGTCAGCAGGTTCAGGCTGTAGTCGAGCCACTGCATGAGCGCGAAGGTCGGCACGACCGACAGCGGCAGGGCGAGCGCCGAGATCCAGGTGGAGCGCCAGTCGCGCAGGAAGAACCACACCACGATCACGGCCAGCAGGGCGCCCTCGAGCAGCATCGTCACCGAGGCGTCGTAGGACGCGCGCACGTCCTCCACGGATGACGTCACCTCCTCGATGCGCAGCTCCGGATGCGCCGCCGCGAGACGGGCGATCTGCTCGCGCACGCCCGCACCCACGTCGACGGCGCTCGAGCCGAAGGATCGCTGCATCGCGACCACCACCACCGGGCGGCCATCGAGCAGCGCTACCTCGCGCGGCTCGGCGATGCCGTCGATGACCGTGGCAATGGCAGACAGGCGGATGCTGCGCCCATCGGGCAGGAAGATCGGGTACTCGGCCAGTTCCGCCGCGGTGCGCACCGTGGCCACCGTGCGCACGGCCTGCTCGGCGCCGCCGATCGTGGTGCGCCCGCCGGGCAGCTCCACCTGCAGGCGGGCGAGCTGCGCGGAAACCATGCCGGCCGTGAGCCCGTAGGCCTGCAGCGAGCGGGGGCGGATGTCGACGCGCACCTCGCGGTCGACGCCACCGTTGCGCAACACCGTGCCGACGCCGGGCACGGTGAACAGCGCCTTGCGCACGGTGTTGTCGACGAACCAGCTCAGTTCGTCGAGCGCGAGGCGGTCGGATTCGAAGGCGTAGGCGAGCAGCGTCGGCCCGTGGATCCACACGCGGCTGACGATCGGGTCCTCCGCATCGGCCGGCAGGTCGATGCGGATGCGCTCGACGGCGTCGCGCACCTCGTCGAGCGCCTCGTTCGGGTCGCGGCCGAGGTTGAACAGGATGCGCGTGCGCGAGGTGCCCTCGTTGATGGTCGAGCTCAGCTTGTCGATGTCGGCCAGGCTCGCCACGGCATCCTCGACCTTGCGCGTGACCTCGGTCTCGAGCTGGCTCGGTGCCGCCCCGGGCAGGTTGACGGTGACCGAGACCTCGGGCAGCTCGACGTCTGGCAACTGGGCGATCGGCAGCCGGCGCAGACCCACGAGCCCGAGCAGGCACAGCACCACGAACACCAGCACCGCCGGTACCGGGTTGCGGATGCCCCAGAGGGAGACGTTCACGGCGCTCCCTGGCCGGCCGGCGGGGCCGACGGAGTCACTGCCGCCGCGCGCGCATCGGCTTCGCGCACCAGATCGCCGTCGCCGAGGAAGCCCGCGCCGCGTACCACGACGCGCTCGTTCGCCTGCAGTCCGCTGCGCACCTCGGTGAAATCGCCCTGCTGGATGCCGATGCCGATGCGCCGCTGCGTCACCGTGAAGGTGGTCGCCTTCGCGTCGGTGCCACCGGCAACGAACACGTACGGGATGCCGTCGCGGAACACGATGGCATCGCGCGGCAGCACCGGGACCTCGACTTCGCCGAGCAGGACGCGGCCTTCGGCGAACATGCCGGCGCGCAGGTTGCCCGGCTCCGGCAGGTCCGCGTACAGGAGGCCGGCGCGGGTCGCCGGATCCACCGCCGGGGCGACGGCGCGCACCCGGCCGCTGACGCGCTCGCCGCGCGGCCCGGCCAGGTCGACCGTGGCGCCGACCGGCACGCGGGCCAGGTCGGCTTCCGTCAGTTCCGCCCGCCATTCCAGCCGGCCGCGCCGGATCATGCGCAGCAGCTCGTTGCCCGCGTTGACCACCTGGCCGGGCTGCACGGACCGGGCCGAGATCACGCCGTCGTCGGGGGCACGCAGGGTGGCGAAGCTCAGGCGCAGGCGCGCGGCATCGCGATCGGCCTGCGCGGTGACGAGCTGTGCCTCGGCGCTGGTCAGCTTGGCCCGCAGCTCCTCGACATCGCTCGCCGACACCAGGCCCTGCCCGACCAGCTGCTCGCCGCGGGTGAAATTGGACCGCGCCAGGTCGAGATTGGCGCGCGCCTGCGCCACGCCGGCGTCGGCCTGGCGCGCCTGGACCTCGAGGGTACGCGCGTCGAGCCGCAGCAGCGGCGCGCCGGCGCGCACGCGGTCGCCCACCTCCACCAGCACCTCGGCGGCCCGCACCCCGGACAGCTCGACGCCGAGCGACATCTCCTGCCAGGCCGCCACGGAACCGGACACGGTCAGCGCCTGGTTCAGGGTCCGCTCGCCGGGCTGCGCCGTGGTCACCGTGAGGCTCGGCTCCTGGGTGGCCTGCCCGGCAGGCTCCGGCGAGCAGGCGGCGGTGAGGACGACACCGACGGCGGCCATGACCGCCAGGTCACGACGTCGGGCTGCGGGGGATCTCGTCACGGGCGGGCTTTTCGGCAGGTGTGAGCAGTCACTCGGGGGCGTGCAATGTAACCCAGTCGGGCCGGCAGGCGCATGTGGAGTTGACGCAGGCGCCACGCCCTGCCCGCAGCACGGGCAGCCCGGCCGCGGGACAATCCGGCCGCCAACGTCCCGCCGGTTTCGGCAAACCACGATCGGGAAAGCGGCCGCTGCCACGGTATCCTGTCGCCCGTGAACGATTTCCAGCTGGCGCTCGCCGTATTCCTGGTCTCCCACGTCGTCGTCGCCATCCCGGCGGTGCGCCGCGGGCTCATCGCCCGCTGGTCGGAGCGCGGCTTCCTGCTCGCCTACGTCATCATGTCGGTCGGGCTCTTCGCCTGGCTGATCCCGGTGGCGATGCACGCACCGACCACGGCGCTCTGGCCGCCGGCCCTGTGGGCCTACTGGGTGCCGGTGATCCTGATGCCCATCGTCGCCGTGCTGCTCGGCGCCAGCGTGATCGCGCCGAACCCGCTGTCGATCGCCTTCGTCCCCGGGCTGCCGGACCCGCAGAACCCGGGCGCCGTGGCCCTGAGCCGCCATCCGATCCTCTGGGGTCTCGCGCTGTGGGGCCTGTCGCATGTGCCGCCGAACGGCGACACCGTCATGCTGACGCTCTTCGGCGGGCTCGGCGTCTTCGGCCTCCTCGGCATGCTGATCGTCGAGCGCAAGAAACGCAGTGCCCTCGGCGAGGAACGCTGGCGGGAACTGGCGGCAGGCACGTCGTTCCTGCCGTTCGTGGCGCTGCTGAGCGGGCGCGCCCGCTGGCCCCGCGACCGGCGCACCCTGCTCGGCGCCGCCTTCGGTGCCGCCGTCGCCGCCTTCCTGCTCCTCGGCGGCCACGTGCTTCTGTTCAACCGCGACCCGCTGGCGTTGTTTTGAGTGGCGGTTTTTTGGTGCCGTTTTTTGGTGCCGGGTCGAAGTTTCGAAGTTTTCGGGGAAGGAAAAAGAGGGGAAAAAAGCGGGACCGTTTACTCAACTGGCTCTCTTGCCCGATGGGGCTGCGCTGAATTGCACAAGGAGCCAGTTGAGTAAACGGTCCCGCTTTTTTCCCTCTTTTTCCTTCCCCGAAAACTTCGAAACTTCGACCCGGCACCAAAAAACCCCCGGATTGGGGTAAGGTCGTCCTTGAAACAAGGAGGACCTGGCCCGTGACCACCCAGACCCTGTCGCTGCCGGCCCTGACGGGCGTCTATCGCCCCCCGTTCGTGGGCGCCTTCGCGTTCGCAGCGGTATTGGGCATCGTGCCGCTGATGCACAGCATGCTCACCCTGATCGAGCACGCGATCCCGCCGGGCTACCAGACCCTGACGAGTCTGGGGGTCGGGGCAGTCGCCGTGGCCATGGTCATCTTCGCGTCCCTGCGCGGCTCCGAGGCCCTCGGCACCTGGTTCGGCTTCATTGCCGGCCACCTGGTGTGGTCGGGCTGGATCGAACTCGCCTTTGCCTTCAATCCCGACTACGTCGGCATGGAGCCCCTGCATGTCGACGGCGAGCCGGTGCTGACGGCCAGCCTGATGTTCGTGCAGGCGACGAGCGGCCTGCTGTTCGCGACGCTGCCGTTCTTCGTCTTCAACCGCGACACCCGTTGCAACGCCTTCGTCTGGATCCAGCGCCGCTGCGGCATCGACGTCTCGCGCAGCGGTGCGGCGGCGAACCGCAACTTTGCGCGCATCACGTTCATCGAGGTGCTCTACGTCATCTGGTTCTGCTACGCGGTGTCGCTGTTCCTCATCGATCCGCGCTTCGTCGGCTCGCACAGCCCGATCACCTACGTGGCCGGATTCGGCTTCGTCGCCTGGGCGTTCTACCTGCTGATGCGGCTCGCCCGCTTCACCCGCGTACTGGCCGCCGTGCGCTACTCCATCCCCACGGCCGGCATCTTCTGGATCAGCGTCGAGTTCGGCAGCGAATGGGGCCTCTACGACGAGATGTGGTCGAAGCCCACCGAATACGCGATGGAGATGGGCCTGGTCCTCGCCGCCTTCGTGGTCGCCCTGTTCCTGGCCGTGATCATGCCGAAGCGCCGCCAGCAGCAACCGATGCCGGAGTGATGGCCGTGGTGCCGGGCCAGATGGCCTGGCCGCTGGCGCTCGCGATCGCCTGGCTGGCCGGAGAGGCTGGCCATCGCTGGCTGGCACTGCCCCGCATCAGCAGCTACGGAATTACCGGCTTCCTGCTGGCCGCCGGCCAGCTCGGGGTACTGCCCGACGCACGCGGTGGCGCCATGGCGCTGGTCGCCGACCTCGCCTTCGGCCTGATCCTGTTCGAGCTCGGTTATCGCATCAATCTCACGTGGCTGAAGGCCAACCGCTGGCTCGGCGTCACCAGCATCGTCGAATCGGGTTGCAGCTTCCTGGCCGTATTCGTCGTCGCCCGGATGCTCGACGCGCCGCTGATGCCGGCCCTGCTGATGTCGGCGCTCGCCATGTCGACCTCGCCAGCGGCAGTGCTATGGGTGGTGAACGAGGCGCGCAGTTCCGGCCAGGTGACGGAGCGCACGCTGCACCTGTCGGCCTTCAACTGCATCCTTGCGCTGGTGGTGTTCAAGGTGCTGGTGGGCTACAGCGTGCTGGCCAGCGCCGGTGGCATTTTCCAGGCTGTCTGGAACAGCCTGGCGGTCGTCCTGGTGTCTGTCAGCCTCGGTGCCCTCTTCGGTGTCGCCGTGCCCGGCTTGCTGCGGCGGCTCGGCGGACTCCCGCGTCACGCCACCGTCGCCTTCGCCCTCGCCGTGCTGCTCCTCACCGCGCTCACCGACGCACTGCGGTTCTCGCCGCTGCTGGCGGCGCTCGCCTTCGGCCTGGTGGCCCGGCACCGGCGCGTCGTTCTCTCCCAGGTGCAGCGCAATTTCGGTGCACTGGGCGACCTGCTGACGGTAGTGCTGTTCGTGTTCGTCGGGGCCACCCTCGACTGGCACCAGGCCCTGGCTGGTCTGGAGATCGCGCTCGCCGTGATGCTCGCCCGGCTACTGGCGAAAGTCGGGTCGACGACGCTCCTCGCGCGGCCGGGCGGGATCACCTGGCGCAAGGGTGCACTGACGGGCCTGGCGCTGACGCCGCTGTCGGCATTCGCCATCCTCGTGCTGGAGCAGACGCGACACCTGGAGCTCAGCCTGCTCGAGGACATGACCAGCATCATCGCAATGGCGTTGCTGCTGGAAGTGGCCGGCCCACTGCTGACCCGCTGGGCGCTGGTGTGGTCTGGCGAAGCGCAACGCCCAGAGGACGATTGACATGCCGCTCGGACCGTTCAAGGCTGGCGAGCCACTCACCATGGGAGTGGAGCTCGAGCTGCAGCTCGTCAACCCGACCGATTTCGATCTCTCCTCCTCCGCCACCGACATGCTGCACCTGCTGGGGCGCGCGCGTTTCCCCGGCGACGTCAAGCCGGAAATGACGGAGAGCATGATCGAGGCCTCCACGGACGTGCACACCCGCCACGAGGCCCTGCTCGCACAGTTGCAGCAGATGCGCGATGTGCTGGTGGCCGCCGGCGACCGCCTCAATGTCGCCTTGTGCGGTGGCGGCACCCATCCCTTCCAGCGCTGGGTCCACCAGCGCATCTTTTCGAGGCCGCGCTTCCAGGAGTTGTCTGAACTCTACGGCTACCTCGCCAAGCAGTTCACGGTCTTCGGCCAGCACGTGCACATCGGCTGCGGATCGGCCGACGAGGCGCTCTACCTGCTGCATGCGCTCAACCGCTACCTGCCGCATTTCATCGCGCTGTCGGCTTCCTCGCCCTTCTTCCAGGGCGTGGACACGCTGTTCGACTCGGCACGGCTGAACTCGGTGTTCGCCTTCCCGTTCTCCGGGCGGGCGCCTTTCCTGCTCTCCTGGGAGATGTTCGAGCGGGACTACTTCGCCAAGATGGAAAAGACCGGCGTGGTAAGGAGCATGAAGGACTTCTACTGGGACATCCGTCCGAAGCCGGAGTACGGCACCATCGAGCTGCGCGTCTGCGACACGCCCCTGACAGTGGAGCGGGCTGCCGCCCTCGCCTGCTACCTGCAGGCCCTGTGTCGGCTGCTGTTGACGCGCTCCGATGCGCCGGCTGCCGAGGACGACTACCTGGTCTACACCTACAACCGCTTTCAGGCCTGCCGCTTCGGCCTCGACGGCCTGCTGGTGCATCCGCAGACCAACGAGACGCTACCGCTGCGCGAGGACATCCTCGCCACGCTGCGCCGGCTCGAGCCCCATGCGGCTGCGCTGGAGAGCAGCGCCGCACTCGAGGACCTGCAGCGGGTTGCGACCAGCGAGGGCAACCACGCCGGCTTCCTGCGGCAGCACTACACGGAAACCGGCGGCGTCGAAGGCATGGTCGCCGCCGCCGTGCGGCTGTTTCGTTATCGGTGCCGGGTCGAAGTTTCGAAGTTTTGATTATCGGTGCCGGGTCGAAGTTTCGAA
>JADZBS010000144.1 GCA_020851975.1 Gammaproteobacteria bacterium
AGCGACGCCAGTCGCGACCGATTCCCCCCGCCATCCGCCGCCGACGTGTCCCGGCACTTCGCATCGGTTACGCTGCCCGACGGAACCGACCGGAAACCATCACGTGCACTGTCGAATTGCGCTGCTGTTCGCCTGCCTGCTGCCGCTCACCGTGCGGGCCGACTGGTTCGCCGAGGAAGCCAGCAAGATGGGCACCCGCATGGAAGTGCGTCTCTGGCACGACGACGAGCTGGCGGCGCGCCGGCTGATCTCCTCGGCGATGGCCGAGTTCGACCGCATCGAAGCGGGGATGAGCACCTACCGCGAGGATTCCGAGATATCGCGGCTCAATGCGCGTGCTGCCTCGGGGCCGGTGCCGGTGAGTGCCGACCTGTTCGACATCGTCACGCGGTCCATCGAGCTGTCGGAATTCTCAGGCGGCGCCTTCGACATCACCTACGAGAGCGTCGGCCAGCTCTACGATTTCCGCCGCCGCCAGCGCCCGAGCGAGGCGGAGATCGCCGCGCACCTGCCGCAGATCAGCTATCGGCACCTGCGTCTCGATCCGGTCGCCCGTACCATCGCCTACGACACGCCCGGCACGCGCATCAACCTCGGCGGCATCGCCAAGGGCTGGGCGGTGGAGCGGGTGATCGCACAGTTGCGCGCTGCCGGGGTACGCCATGCGCTCGCCACGGCCGGTGGTGACACTCGCTTGCTCGGCGACCGGCGCGGCGAGCCCTGGGTCGTCGGCGTGCGCGATCCCGACGATGCCGCGCGGCTCATCACGCGGTTGGCGCTCGACGACGAGGCGATATCGACGTCGGGCGACTACGAGCGCTTCTTCGATGAAGGCGGGGAGCGCTACCACCACATCCTCGATCCGAAGACGGGACGCTCCGCGCACGGCGTGCGCAGCGTCACCATCGTCGGGCCCGATGCGGTGATGACCGAGGGCCTGACCAAGACCGTGTTCATCCAGGGTGCCGCCAGGGGCCTGGCGGTGGTCGAGTCGCTGCCTGGCTACGATGCCGTCATCGTCGACAGCGACAAGCGCGTATTCCTGTCGAAGGGACTGCAGGCCCAGCGTTGAGTGAACTGTCCCCGATTCCCGCTCAGCGTGCGTGCCGGCGCAGCCAGCCGAGCGCACCGAGGGCGGAACCGAGCAGCCACACGGCAGCCGGGACCGGGACGACGGCGTTGCCGCCGAAGTAGGCGCTGCCCGGGCCGACGGTCATCCCGGCGACGTGTGTCGCGAAGTAGTACGTCCCCTGTGCGCCGCCTGAGCCGGCCACGGCATAGTCGAGCGGCGTGTCGCCGGTGATGCCGGTGATGCGGAAGGCGAGCGGGTTCTGCCGGTTGCTGCCGTTGCCCGCCTCGCGGACCTCGTACGAGCCGAACCCGTCGAGATTGCCGCTGCCGGCAGACCAGCCAGTCGGGTCGATGATGTTGGCGCCGGTCCGCGTGAAGTTCGAGTTGAAGCCGAATGCCTGAATGCCGAAATTCGTGCCGGCCGATACCGTCAGCGAGGCGAGCGGTGTGACGAGGAACTCGATGTCACCCGCGTAGGCAAGACTGTCGAAGACGTCGACCCGCACATAGGGCACGCCATCGGGCCAGGTGCCCTCGGTGTTGCTCTGGTCGAGATAGTAGGAAACCGATGCCGCTCCGGCGGCACCATGGGTGAGCAGGGCGAAAAACCCCGCGGCGATCGCCGTCGCCTGTCGCCGTGACAAGCATGTGAGCTGTTGCAGGTGCATTCGGTCCCCCAGAACTGGATTCGTCGTCTTGTTCTCGACCGGCCCACCAGACCGGCCATCCACCGAACTTGCTGGTTCGTCGCCACGTTGCCTGACGATGAACCTGCCTGACGGCCCGTAATGTGACGGCGTCAATCCGTGTATGCCACCCCCATCCGGATGAGCTGTCTACCTGGTCGTGCCGGTGATTTTGCTTGTGAACGGCATCCCGTGACAGATCATGGGCTTGATCGTGAAAATTCGATTCTTCCGAGGCTCCTGTCGGGAGGGTCCCTGATCCTGCCCCACCCGGCGACTTGACATATCGTGATCCGGCCGCTGGCAGTGCGCGCACCGTCATGCAGCAATGGAAGTCGGGGACAGTTCACTCAATTCGCGTGGAAGTCCCATCCGGAAACCGGAAGCGGTCAGGCGAATCGAGTGAACTGCCCCCCGTTCTTCGCACCGACCCCGAACGGTGAAGGCAATCACAGGAATTACGTTCACGCCCTGCCACCATTTCCCGTCGGGGGCCTGCCCGGCGCGACGCGGATGGGTGGGCACCCGACGACTCAAGGCAAACCCGCCGGGAGGCGGGGACGCAAAGCCTCCGGTCCGGTGCATCGCCCGTGCGATGCCACGATAGCGGGGTTGCCGTCGACGCCGTGCATCGCGCGGCGGCGCCGCTGCGTTTCTCCTCCTGTCCGGACGAGCGCGCCCAGCGAGGGCGGGTATCCGTACCCGCCACCGCGACGGTTGCGGGGAGAGGCGAGTGCAGGCGGAACAGTTCTCCGAGACCCTGATCGTGCGCCGACGCGGGCGGCTGCTTGCGCGCGCGCTCGGCGTGCTCCTCGGCGCGACGCTCCTGGCAGCTCTCCTGCAGACGGCGCTCGCCGCGGCGCCTGCGCCGGTCGAGGCGCCCGACTTCGTGCTGAAGAGCGCCGGCGGCGGGAATCTGCGTCTCTCGGAGTTCCGCAGCGACGTGGTGGCGCTCGCCTTCGGTGCGAGCTGGTGCGGCGTGTGCCGGGACGGCACCGAGGCACTCGCCCACCTGCAGCAGGACCTGGCGTCGCAGGGGCTGCGTGTGCTCGCGGTGAGTTTCGATGCCGACCCGGCAGCCGCCCGCGCCGGTTACCCGGTGCTGCTCGACCCGGACGGCGAAACCGGCCGGCTCTACGACGTCGACGACCTGCCGCTGATCGTGCTGGTCGACCGCGAAGGCCGCCTGCGGCACCGCTTCGCCTCAGGCCGCCCCGTGCCCGAGCCGGCACTGCGCGAGGAAATTGCGAGGCTGCTGGCCGAGTGACGGCCATCGGCGGGAGGAACTGCACCATGACCATGGCAAGAGCCTGGATCGCCACGCTGGCGTTCGTTGCGACGGCGGCATTCGCCACCACACCGGAGCCGGCGGCACCCGACGCCCGTGCGCTCGATGCCGACGTCCAGACGCTCAAGGACGAGGTGCTCGACCTCAACCGCGAGCTGTTCATGCTGGAGGAAGAGCTGCTCTTCCCTGCCAACACGCAGGTGGCGGTGTTCGTGTCCATGGACGTCGGCGAGTTCTTCGCCCTCGACTCGGTTCAGCTCACGCTCGACGGCAAGCCGGTCAGCAAGTACCTGTACACCGCGCGCGAGGTCACCGCCCTGCATCGGGGTGGCGTGCATCGGCTGTATCTCGGCAACCTCAAGGCCGGCGACCACGAGCTGGTGGCGATCTTCACCGGCGCCGGTCCGCACGAGCGCGACTACCGGCGCGGCGCGAGCCTGACGTTCAGCAAGGGCGTCGGCGCCAAGTTCGTCGAGCTCGCGATCTCCGACCGCGCGAGCAAGCAGCAGCCCGAGTTCATGGTCCGCGAGTGGGAGTAGCCGGTGCGCCGTCCCCCGTCGCGCCTGACCGACTGGCTCACATCGCTCCTGCTCATCGGCGGGATCGCGGTGGGCGGGGCACCGCGTGCGGCGGAGGAGCCGGCACCGGCACTCGTGCGCGACCTGTACTACGGCGAAGTGCTGTTCCACTTCTACCGCCAGGACGACTTCACCGCCCTGACCCACCTGCTGGCGGCGCGTGACACCGGCCGCGTGCCGCACCACGAGGCCGAGGCCGAGCTGCTGCTCGGCGGGCTGTATCTCGGTTACGGCCAGCACGCCCGTGCCGAGGCGATCTTCGAGCGCCTGCTCGCCGGCGAGACGAGTGCGACGGTGCGCGACCGTGCCTGGTTCTATCTCGGCAAGCTGCGTTACCAGCGCGGCCTGCACGCCGAGGCGCTCGCCTCGTTCGCGCGCATCGGCGGGTCGCTGCCCGAGGCGCTCACCGCCGAGCTGCCGATGCTGGTCGCGCAGTGCCACCTCGCCCAGGGCGATTTCGCCGGCGCCGAGCGCGTGCTCGCCGCATGGGACGCACCCGGCGGCTGGGCAGCCTACGCACGCTACAACCTCGGTGTCGCGCTGGTGCGCCTCGGCCGGCTGGAGGAGGGCGCGGCGGCGCTCGACCGTGTCGGGCGCATGGATGCCGACAACGCGGAGGAGAAGAGCCTGCGTGACAAGGCCAACCTCGCCCTCGGCTACGCACGCCTCCAGGTGCACGATGCCGCCGCGGCTCGCACGGTGCTGCAGCGCGTGCGCCTGCGCGGGCCGTTCGCCAGCAAGGCGCTGCTCGGCGTCGGCTGGGCCGATGCGGCCGCCGGCGACTACCAGGGCGCACTCGTGCCCTGGTTCGAGCTGACGGATCGCGATCCGCTCGACAGCGCCGTGCAGGAATCCTTCCTCGCCGTTCCCTACGCGCTCGGGCGGCTCGAGGCGCATGCGCCGGCGGTGGCGCGCTACCAGCGCGCGCTCGGCAGCTTCGATACCGAGATCGGCCGTATCGATGCCGCCGTCGCGCGCGCCCGCGCCGGTTCGCTCGTGCCGGCCTTGCTGGCCGGCGACGAACCCGATCTCGCCCGCTGGTACTGGCGCCTGGAGCGGGTGCCGGTCGACGAAGACTCGCGCTACCTCCATCACCTGATGGCCGACCACGGCTTCCAGGAAGGCGTGAAGAACTACCGCGACCTCGCCGCGCTGTCGCGCAACCTCGCCGACTGGCGCCAACGCCTCGATACCTTCGCCGCGATGGTCGAGGCGCGCAGCGCCGCCCACGCCGGGCAGGTGCCGGTGGCCCGTGCAAGGCTCGCCACCGTCGACCTCGAGGCGTTGCGGGCGAGGCGCGCGGCGCTGGCCGCCCGCGTCGAGGCTGCCACCGCGGGACGCGACGTGGTGGCGGTGGCGAGTGAAACCGAGCGCGACCAGTGGCGCCGGCTCGAAGCCCTGGCGGCCCTTCCCGATCTCCGGGCCGGCGGCGACCCGGCCCTGCGCGAGCGACACCGCGTGCTGCGCGGCGTGCTCGCCTGGGATCTCGACCGGCGTTTCCGCGAGCGCGCCTGGCGGGCACAGCGCAGCCTGCGCGAGCTCGATGCGGCGCTGGCCGAGGCCGACACAAGGCGGGCTGCCGTCGTCACCGCCGAGAATGGCGAGCCGTCCCGTTTCACGGCATTCGCCGGGCGCATCGCCGCCCTCGCGCCGCGCATCGACACCCTGCGGGCTGCAGTCGATGTCGAACTCGGGACGGTCGAGCGCCAGCTCGTGGCACTCGCTGTCGCCGAACTCGACGCCGGCAAGCAGCGCCTGGCGAGCTATCGCGTGCAGGCGCGCTTTGCGCTCGCCACGCTCTACGACCGTGCCGGCGCGGCGCAGGCCGCCGCCGAGCGAAGCGGGGCACGGCCGTGATCGCCGCGCTCGGTCTCGGGGTGGTGCTGGCCGGCGGGCTGTGGCCTTTCGGTGGCGGGGCGCGCGACGCGGACGCCACCATCGCCAGCCTGAAGCACAAGCCGGAGATCGTCCGTGATGCCGGGGTGCCGGACGGCACCGCGCGGGCCCGGGATCACTACCAGGAGTTCCTCGCGCTGCCCGGCACGCCGGGCGACATGCGTGCCGAGTCCATGCGCAGGCTCGCCGACCTCTACCTCGCTGCCGGCGAGGAGGCCGATCTTGCCGGCGATGCCGCGGCGAGCGCCACACAGTATCGCGGTGCATTGGCGCTCTACCAGCAGTACCTCACCGAGTTCCCGGGCCGGGCCGGTGCCGACAGCGTGCTCTACTCGATGGCTCGCGCCCACGAAGGCGTCGGCGAAGTGGGCGAGGCGCTCGCCGTGCTCGACCGCCTGGTGCGCGAGTTCCCGGGCGGGCGCGTGGCCGCCGAGGCGCAGTTTCGCCGCGGCGAGCGGCTGTTCGTGCAGCGCGACTACACGGCCGCCGAGCAGGCCTATGGCGCGGTGGTGGCGTACGGGCCGGATGGGGAGTTCTACGAACAGGCGCTCTACAAGCAGGGCTGGTCACGGTTCAAGCTCGGCGATCTCGAGGCCTGCCTCGATCCGTTCTTCGCCGTGCTCGCCCGGCGCCTGGCGCACGTGACCGACGCCGACGGCAGCGAGCTGCTCGAGGGCCTGTCGAAGCCGCAGCGCGAGCTGGTCGAGGACACGCTGCGCGCCATGAGCCTGTCGGTGTCGCAACTGGCGGGCATCGCCAGCATCGACACGTTGCTCGACCGGCGTGATCCCGTGGCATTCGCCGACGTGATCTACGCCGGGCTCGGCGACCTGTATCTCGGCCAGGAGCGCTACGGAGACGCGGCCGACGCCTATCGCGGCTTCGTGCGTCGCACACCGGCGCATCCGCGGGCGCCCTACCTGCAGGCGCGGGTCATCGCCGCCTACACGGCCGGCCGGTTCCCGACGCAGGTGCTGGCCGCCAAGGCCGAGTACGTCGAACTCTATGGCCTGCATTCTCCCTACTGGGCCGGCACCACGCCCGCCGAGCGCCCGGTGGTGATCGCCGAACTCAAGCAGAGCCTCGGTGACCTCGCGAGCCACGACCACGAGCGTGCGCAGAAGAGCCGCACGCCGGAGGCCTACCAGCAGGCGGCGTACTGGTACCGGCGCTTCCTCGAATATTTCCCGGACGATCCGGACAGCGCCGGGCGCAACTTCCTGCTGGCGGAACTTCTCTACGAGGGCGGCGACTTCCTCGCTGCCACCACGGAGTACCGGCGCGTGGCCTACGGCTACGGCGCCCATCCGCAGGCCGCCGAGGCCGGCTATGCGGCCATCCTCGCCGCGCGAGCGCACGAGAAGACCCTGGACGAGGCCACGCGCGGGCTCTGGCATGCCGCCGGTATCGAAGAGGAACTGCGCTTCGTCGCCTCTTTCCCGGAGCATGCGCAGGCAGCGGCGGTGGCGACCAGCGTGGCGGAAGATCTCTTCGCCCGTGGCGAACTCGAGCGGGCGGTGCAGGTGGCCGGTGCCGTGGTCACGCGCACGCCGCCGGCCGAGGAGAAGCTCGAGCGGGTCGCCTGGACGGTATTCGCCCACGCCCAGTTCGACCTTGCCCGCTATGCGGAGGCCGAGCGCGCCTACCTGCGCCTGCGCCTGTTCCCCGAGCCCGACGCCACGCGTCGCGCCGGAATCGAGGAGCGCATCGCCGCATCGGTCTATCGGCAGGCCGAGGCCAGCAAGGCCGCCGGCGACCACGCCGCGGCCGTGGCAGGTTTCCTGCGCGTCGCCGAGGCGGCGCCCGAGGCGACGATCCGCCCGACCGCGCTTTTCGACGCCGCCGCCCTCCTGATGACCGACCAGCAGTGGACTGCGGCGGCCGAGGTGCTGGAACGATTGCGCCGCGAGTTTCCGCGCCACGCGCTCGTGCCCGACGCCACCGAGCAGCTCGCCGTCGCGCTGGAGGCAGGTGGCCGCGGCAGCGATGCTGCCCGCGAGTTCGAGGCTATCGCCGCCCTCGCCGAACGGCCGGCCGGGGTGCAGCGTGAGGCGCTGTGGCGCGCCGCCGACTTGTATCGCCAGGCTGGCCTTGCTGCGGACGAGCAGCGTGCCTGCGAGGCCCTGGTGAAACGCTTCCCGGAGGATTTCGCCGGCGCGATGGAAGCGCGTTCGCGCCTGGCGGATCTCGCGCGCACCGCCGGCGATGCGCCGGTGCGCCGGCGCTGGCTCGGCGAACTGGTGGCGGCCGACGCTGCGGCGGGGGAGGCGCGCACCGATCGCAGCCGTTCGCTCGCCGCCCACGCCACACTGGAACTCGCCGCACCGCTGCGCGATGCCTTCGTCGAGCTGCGTCTCACCGCGCCGTTGCCGAAGAGCCTGAAGGCGAAGAAGCAGCGCCTGGAACTCGCGCTCGCCGCCTACGGCAAGGCAGCCGCCTACGACGTCGCCGACGTGACCACCGCGGCGACCTTCGAGACCGCCGAACTCTACGCGCGCCTCGGCGGCGACCTGCTCGCCGCCGACCAGCCCGCCGGGCTGACAGCCGAGGAACTCGAGGAGTACCAGCTGCTCCTCGAGGAACAGGCCTTTCCCTTCGAGGACAAGGCGATCGAGGTGCACACCGTCAATGCCGAACGTGCGGCCGACGGCGTCTACGACGAATGGGTACGCCGCAGCTTCGAGCGGCTGGCCGTGCTGAGCCCGGCGCGTTACGCGCGCACGGAGAGGAGCGAGTCCCATGTGGCCGACATCGACTGAGGCGGCAGCCGGACCACTGCCGATGCTGCGCGCCTGCGCGGTGGCCCTGTGCGCACTCGCACTCGGCGCCTGCAGCGGCATGGCACAGCGGCCCGACGACGCGCAGGCCGTGGCCGGTCCCGATCCCGTCGCGGTGGCGGAATTCGAGCAGGCCGTCGCGGTGCTGGTGGCCGGCGATGAGGCTGCCGCCGAGGCGCGCTTCACGACGCTCGCCGCGGCACACCCGGACTACGCCGGGCCGCTGGTGAACCTGGCCGTCATCCGGGCACGCCGTGCGGAGCTCGAACCGGCCGCAGCACTGCTCGAGCGCGCCGTCGCCGTGTGCACGAACTGCGCCCCGGCCTGGAACGAACTCGGTGTCGTGCAACGCCGGCAGGGACGCTTCGCCGACGCCGAGCAGTCCTACCAGCGTGCGATCGCCGCCGCCGAGGGCTATGCCCCCGCCTGGTTCAACCTGGGCGTGCTCAACGAACTCTACCTGCAGCGCCCGGCGGCGGCGCTCGATTGCTACCAGCGCTTCCGCACCCTGCAGGCGGCAGACCCGCTGATGAAGGACGTCGACAAGTGGATCGCCGATCTCGAGCGACGCACCGGTGCGGTGGCGCGCTCGGCGCAACTGGAGGCCGCGCCATGAGGCCGCTCGCCGGTTTGGCCGTTATCCTGGCGGCGGGCCTGCCGCTCGCGGCCGGGGCTGGCGAACCGCCGGTGGCGCCTGTCACGGCCGCAGCAACGGCGCCGGCCGGCGTCCTGCCGCCCGGCAACGCCCGGCTCGATCTCGACCCCACCTCGATCCGCGGCAACCAGGAACTGCCCAAGGTCCTCTACATCGTCCCCTGGAAGGAGCCGGCGCTCGCCGAACCCGGCGGCAGGCCCCTCGGCAGCCTGGTGGACGAGGCGCTTTCTCCCGTAGACCGTGAAGTATTTCGCCGACAGATGGCCTATTTCGATCAATTGTATGGGCCGGCGGTTGCGGCACCCGGTGTTGGGACCCGGGCACCTTAGAACCTTTGACACGGCCTGCGGGCACCCGATGGTGCACCGCCGGTCCACGCATGATTTCGACCAGGAGGCTGCGGAAATGGAAATGTACACGTTCCTCGTCGCGTTCTTCCGCGATGGAGGCTTCTTCCTCTACCCGATGGCGGTGGTCTTCGCCGTCGGTGTAGCCATCGCCATCGAGCGCTATATCGTGCTCACCAGGACGAGCCTGGAGAACCGCACCGTGTGGGAGCAGATCACGCCGAGTCTGCGGGCGGGCAACCTGCAGGAGGCGATGAAGGTGGCCGAGAAGTCCGAGTCGGCGCTCGGCACCGTGCTCTGCTACGGACTGTCGCGCACGCGCGTGACCTACCGCCGCGACGACATCGAGAAGGCCATGGAAGAGAGCCTGCTCGAGATCATCCCGCGGCTCGACAAGCGCACGCACTACCTGTCGTCGCTCGCCAACATCGGCATGCTGCTCGGCCTGCTCGGCACCATCGTCGGCCTGATCTCGGCCTTCGGCGCGATCTCCACGGCCAATCCGGCCGACAAGGCGAGCCTGCTGGCGGCGAGCATCTCGGTCGCCATGAACAATACCGCCGGTGGCCTGGTCGTCGCCATCACCCTGCTGCTGAGCCACATGTTCCTGGAGTCGAAGACGACCTCGCTCATCGACAGCCTGGAGATCGGCGCGCTGAAGTTCCTGAACACCGTGACGGAACGCGGCTCCGGCCAGGCCCCGCCGCCGGCGACCGCCAATGCGGCGCCGCCCTCGCGGGGTGCCATGCCGGCTCGCGGAACGGCCTGAGACCATGAAGGCCTCCAAGCACGTCCAGCGCGTGCGGCGCCATCATGCCCGGCATCGGCGGGGGGATCTCAATATCCTGCCGATGATCGACATGATGGTGATCCTCGTCTTCTTCCTGATCTTCACCGCCGTGTTCTCGAAGACGAGCATCCTGGAGCTCGACCTGCCGGCCGGCGACGCCAGCGTGCCTGAGCTGCCGCAGGGGCTGCAGCTGGAGGTCATCGTGCGCGATGCCTCCATCGACGTGGCCGACCGGGCGACCGGGCCGCTGCGCAGCCTGCCGAACCTGGCGGCCGGCTACGACCTGCAGGGTCTCGCCGAATACCTGAAGCTGGTGAAGGGCAGGTTCCCCGACAAGCAGGACGTCACCATCCTGCTCGATCCGGCGATTCCGTATGACGTGCTGGTGCAGGTGATGGACACGGTGCGCATCTACGAAGTGCCGGGCAGCAATGGCTGGGCGCGCGTGGAACTGTTTCCGAACATTGCCGTGGGAGACGCCCCGACATGACGCCGACCCGGGTCAAGCAGCACCGCAAGCGCAAGCACACGACGGAGGGTCACCTGGTGCTGGTGCCCTTCATCGACATGATGACGATTCTCGTCGTCTTTCTCCTGCTGCATACGGCCGACGTGGACATCCTGCCGAACACGAACAACATCGAGATCCCGCAGTCGATCTCCGACGTGAAGCCGCGCGAGACGCTGGTCGTGATGCTGACTCGCGACAGCCTGTACGTCGCCGGGCAGCGCGTGGCGAGCCTGGCCGAAGTGCGCGCCAGCGAACAGACCGTGTTCGAACCGCTGAAGACGGCGCTCCTCGGGCAGAGCGACCGCGTGCTCGGCGGCAGCGAGAATGCCGCGCCCGCGAACCGCGAGGTGACCATCATGGGTGATCGCGAGATCCCCTACAGCATCCTGAAGAAGGTGATGGCGACCTGCACCAGCGCCGACTTCGGCAAGGTGTCGCTGGCCGTCATCGAGAGGGAGCGGGCAGTGGCGCCCGCGAACGCGGCCTGAGCGGCACTGCCATGACCACGCTGACGGCCCAGCCCTTCTTCCGCACCTACGACCTGCCGTGGACGCCCGGCGTGGCCGCGGAGCAACGCTTCCGCCGCATCCTGCGCAACGTCTTCGTGGTCTACGCGGTGCTCGCCGTGATGATCCCGTTCCTGCCGCTCGTCGAACGCGAGCGCACGCCGCAGCCGGATCTGCCCGAGCGCGTCGTGCGCCTGGTGGTCGAACAGCCGAAGCCGCCGCCGCCACCCCCGCCGCCGGTCGAGAAGGTGCAGCCGGAGGTGAAGGTGGCGAAGAAGGTGGAAACACCGGTCAAGCCGGTCGTCGCCCCGCCCGTGGATCGACGCGAGCAGGCCCGGCGCAAGGCCCGCAACACCGGGCTCCTCGCGCTGCAGGACGAACTCGCCGACCTGCGCGACGACGACGTCGCCGGACGCCTCGCCGGCAGCCGCCGGCTCACCGGTGCGGTCGGCGACAGCGCGGTGGTGGAACGCTCGCTGATCACCGCCAAAGGTGGTCGCGGCAGCGGCGGCATCGACACCGCCTCGATGAGCCGCAACACGGGCGGTGCCGGCATCGGCGATCGGGCGACGACGCGCGTCGCCAGCCAGCTTGCCGGCATGGCCGCCGCCGCCCAGGCCACGGTCGGTGCCGATGGCCGGGCCTCGCGCAGCCGCGAGGAGATCGAGATGGTCTTCGACCAGAACAAGGGTGCGATCTACGCGCTCTACAGTCGCGCGCTGCGCCGCGACCCGACGCTGCAGGGCAAGCTGGTGCTGAGACTCACCATCGAGCCCGACGGCACCGTCTCGGCCTGCGAGGTGGTGTCGAGCGAGATCGGCGACGACGAGCTGTTGCAGAAGCTCGTGGCACGGGTGCGCATGTTCCGCTTCGTCGACAAGGACGTCGCCACCGTCACGACCACCAAGCCAATCGATTTCTTCCCGGCCTGAGGGTTCGGGTCGCGACTGGCGTCGCTCCTACGGGGTGCTGATCCGGCGCGGTGCCAGCAATGGTCGCGACTGGCGTCGCTCCTACGGGTGCTGATCCGGTGCGGTGCCAGCAATGGTCGCGACTGGCGTCGCTCCTACGGGGTGCTGATCCGGCGCGGTGCCAGCAATGGTCGCGACTGGCGTCGCTCCTACGGGTGCTGATCCGGCGCGGTG
>JADZBS010000145.1 GCA_020851975.1 Gammaproteobacteria bacterium
ACGACAGGAACGGCACCTGGTTTCAGTTGTTCCAGATCGGCTTCGGTGGCGTGCCGGGCCGTCCGTTCGGTGATGGTCCGGACGGGCACTCCATGTGGCCGAGTTTCACCAATGTGCCGAACGAGTTCGTCGAGAGCTACTTTCCGCTGCGAATCGAGACCTACGAGACCATCCCGGACAGCGGTGGTGCCGGCCAGAACCGTGGCGGCAACGCTCTGCGGGTGGCCTACCGCTTCCTCGAGGATGGCGAAATCTCGATCCATGACGACCGCTGGCTGACCTATCCCTGGGGCGTGAACGGCGGGGTACCGGGCAAGCGCAGTCGCAAGGAACTGCGTCGTAGGGACGGGTCGAAGCAGGTCATTCCGTCGAAGTGCGACCGGGTGGCCGTGAAGGAAGGCGATCTGCTGCTCTTCGATACCTGGGGCGGTGGTGGCTGGGGCGACCCCTACAAGCGTGCCGTCGCCCAGGTTGCCTTCGATGTCGAAGCCGGGCTCGTCACCGTGGCCGGCGCCAGGGCCAACTACGGCGTGGTGCTCAGGAAGGACCTGTCCGTCGACGAGAAGGCTACGGCGACACTACGCGCCAGGCTCGCGAAGAAGCGTGGCAAGACAGGCGTCTTCAACTTCGGCGGCACCATCCCGGAACTGAAGAAGCGCTGCAAGGCGGAGACCGGCCTGGAGCCGCCGAAGCAGCCGGAATTCCCGCGCTTCATCCAGGCCAGGGTGGACAAGCCGAAGGGTGGCGGCCGCAAGCGTCGCAAGGCAGCCTGACGGGTGGCTTGTCCCCGGACGAACGACCGAGCGGGCCCCCTAACGGGGCCCGTTTCCCATTCGGGCAGCTCGTTTCAGCGATCCTTATGAGGCTGGTGCGTGGGGCTCGCCCGGCGGTTTCTCGCCGGCGGCCGTGCGCGCATCATGGTCCGCCTGCGCCGCGAATTCGGCACCGATGCGCTGGGCAGTGCTGCGCAGGCGGGGCAGGAAGCGCTTCACGGCATCGCCCTCCGAGACCGCCGTACTGGCGAAGCGGATGGCGAGAGCAGCCACCAGGCGTTCGCCGGCCATGACCGGCACGGCCATGCTGATCTCGTCGGCAACGCGCCGTGCCCGGCGGTGGGTGGCGTAGCCGCGGGTACGGACCTCGGCCAGCATGTCGAGGATGCGTTTGCGGCTGCGTGCCGGCTTGTCTTCGTCCTTGCGTGACCGCGAGAGGATGTCGAGGATCGTCTCGCGTTGCTCGGCAGGGCAGAAGGTCAGGTAGGCCAGGCCGGAGGCCGAGTTCAGGATCGCCACGCGGAAACCCGGGCCGCGCTTCTCGATGGCGAGCGGGCTGCGATGATCGGTGGTCTGGCGCACGAGCATGCTCGTGCCCGACAGGGTGGCCACCGCGATCGGCCAGACGAGTTCGTTGCACAGCTCGTGGATGTAGGGACGCGCGATCTGCGTGATCCAGGCTTCGTCGTCGAAGCCGTCGCTCAGCCCGCGCACCAGAATCGTGAGCCGGTAGCGTTCGTCGCTCGCGGCCCGGTAGGCGTAGCCGGCCACGCACAGCGTTTCCAGGATGCGATAGGTCGTGGTGCGGGGCAGGTCGATGGCTGCGGCGACCTCGGTCACCGTGGCGCCGTTGTGCAGGTTGAGGACCTGCAGGACTTCGAGGCCCCGCTGGAGTGCGCGAATCGGGCGTGTCGACGTCATGGCAGGGTACGGCAGAGGCGGGACATATGATCAATAAAAAGCATCAAAAATAACTGTTATGTCGATGACAATCATACGGTTTAATGGATCATCCAGGTCTGGAGCGGATGCTGCCGCGATCAGAACATGACGGTGGTCGCCTTCGTCTTGAGGTAGGGATCGAGGCCCTCGCGCCCGAACTCCCGTCCCCAGCCCGACTGGCGGTTGCCGCCAAAGGGAATCGCGGGGTCGACGGCGGCGTGACAGTTGATGCTGACCTGGCCGGAGTCGATGAGGTTCACCATGCGGTGCGCGACCGAGATGTCACGCGTCCAGACGCTGCCGGACAGGCCGTAGATGGTACGGTTCGCCTCGCGTGCGACGGCCTGCAGGTCGCCGTCGCCGAAGGGCTGCACGCACAGGACGGGTCCGAAGATCTCCTCGCGCGCGATCTTCATGCCCATGTCGGTGTGGCTGAAGATCGTCGGCCGCACGAAATGCCCCTTGCCCGGCAGCGCCTCGCCACCGCACACGAGCTGTGCTCCCGAATCGCGACCGGCCGCGATGTAGCCGAGGACCCGCTCGCGTTGTTCGGCCGAGATCAGCGGTCCGAGGTCAGAATCGGCAGCAAGGCCCGGACCGAGCCGGAAGCCGTTCGCCATGCGGGTCACGCCCTCGACCACCTTGTCGAATACATCCTCGTGCACGAACAGGCGCGTGCTCGCCATGCAGTTCTGTCCCTGCAGGAAGAACGCACCGCGTGCGGCTCCCGGAATGACACGCTCGAGGTTGGCGTCGGGGAAGACCACCATCGGTGACTTGCCACCGAGTTCGAGGGTGACGCGCTTGAGATTGCCCGCGGCCGCATGGAGGATCTTCTTGCCGACTTCGGTGGAACCCGTGAAGGCGATCTTGTCGACACCGTCGTGCGCCGCCAGGGCCGCGCCGGCGATGTGTCCGTAGCCCGGTACGATGTTGACGACACCATCCGGGATGCCGGCCTTGCGAACCAGGTCACCGAGGAGCAGGGCCGTCAGCGGCGTGAGCTCGGCGGGCTTCAGGATTACCGTACAGCCGGCCGCCAGCGCAGGCCCGAGCTTGAGCGTCGCCATGACCAGCGGCGAGTTCCACGGGATGATCGCACCGACCACGCCGATCGGCTCGCGCCGCGTATAGGTCAGCGACTCGCCGTTGGGCACATCCTGCGGCGAAACCGGGATGGTCTCGCCCAGGATCTTGGTGCACCAGCCGGCGTAGTAGCGCAGGAAATCGCAGCCGAACTTGGCGATGGAGTAGTGCGCCACCATGCGCGGCATGCCGTTGTCGAGCACCTCGAGTTCGACGGCGAGATCAAGGTTGGCTTCCAGTTCGTCGGCGAGCCGCCAGATCAATCGTGAGCGCTGGTGTGAGCTCAGCCGTGACCACTCGCCCCCGAGGGCCTTGCGCGCAGCCGCCACGGCGCGGTCGATGTCGTTCGCACCCGCGCTCGCAACCCGTGCCAGCGGTGCTTCGGTGGCCGGGTCGTGCACGGCGATTTCCCCGCCATCGACAGCAGGCAACCACTGCCCCCCGATGAAGAGCTGGTGCCGGCGGGCCAGGAACTCGCGGGCAGCAGGTGAGGGGGTGTGCGTCTTGGCAGGGGCATTCATCGCGGGTCCTCGGGCCGACCAGGTTCTTCGTATCAAGCGCGCCAGCATACGGGGCCCCCGCAGGCCTATCAAGGCAGACCGAGGGGCCTGCGGCGGCTCGCCGCCGCGAGTGGTGCCGGCCGGACCGCTGTGGTGTCATACGCGCCTCAGCACTGTTGCGGATGCCACTTCGCCCATGAAACCGGCTCTTTGTGCCAGCTCGCGCCGCACCGGTTGCCGGTGGATGCCGTGAACGAGAGCCGCGCCGGCATGGCCGGACGCTTCCTGCACCGTGTGGCCGGCGTCGAGCGACATGTGGCCGTCGCGGCATTCATGATGCTGGTCGCGGTACTGTTCGCCGACGTCGTGAGCCGCGAGGTGACCGGCACCGGCTTGCTGTGGGCACGCCAGCTCGGGGTGTATGCGAACCTGCTCGTGACGATGGCCGGCGTCGGCCTGGCTTCGGCGCAGGGCGCGCATTTCAGGCCGCGCTTCGCCGACGGCTGGCTGCCGGTGCGGTGGGAGCCGGTGCTGGTCCGCCTGCAGGAGGCGCTGATGGCGCTCTTCTGCCTCGCCTTCGCTGCCGTCGCAGCCGCGGCCACTGCGACTACCTACGGCCTGCAGGAGCGTGGCAGCCTGCCGGCGTGGCCGCTGTGGCCATTCCAGGCCATCGTGCCGCTCGCCTTCCTGTCCGCGGGCGTGCGACACGTCCTGCTCGCCTGCTGGCCGACGCTGCGGCCGGAAGAGGGCGGTCGTGCGCCACCCGGACCCGGCACCGGGGATGGCACGTGAGCGCCTGGGTCGGGCTCGCCGCCCTCATGCTGGTGCTTCTCGCCCTGCGGCAGAACCTGCTCGTGATCCTCGGGCTCGTCGCGGCCTATGCCCACCTGGTCTTCGGCGACGGACGGCTCACGGACATCGCCGTCGACGTCTGGGATGCTGCCAACAAGGACGTACTCCTGTCGGTTCCGCTCTACATGCTGGCCGGCAACGTCATGGCGCGCGGCGTGATGGCCGAACGGCTGATCCGGCTGCTGCGCGCTCTTTCCGGCCCGCTGCCCGGCGGGCTGGCCATGGCGACCGTGCTCGCCTGTGCGCTGTTCGCGGCGGTATCCGGCTCGGGCACGGTCACGATGCTCGCGATCGGCTCGGTCATGTACCCGGCCCTGCTCGCGGCCGGACACCGGCGCGAGTTTGCGCTCGGCGCCCTGTGCAGCGCCGGCACGCTCGGCGTGATCATTCCGCCGAGCATCCCGCTGATCCTCTACGGCGTGATGACGCAGACGTCGATCGCCGACCTGTTTCTCGCCGGCGTCGGACCGGGACTGCTCCTCACCGCGCTGCTGACGCTCTACGCGGGCGCACGCAACCGCCAGCTCGCCGGGACGCGCTGGGTCGGAACCGAGATCCGCGCGGCGCTCGCTGCCGCGTTCTGGGCCCTGCTCATGCCGGTGATCGTCCTTGGCGGCATCTACAGCGGCCACTTCACGCCGACGGAATCGGCCGCCGTGGCGGCGGCCTACGCCATCGTCGTGGAGATGTTCGTCTATCGCGAACTCGACGTCGCCGGGCTGCGCGACGTGGTGGCCGGGACGACCGCCCTGCTCGGGGCCCTGTTCCCGGTCCTCATGTTCGCCCTGAGCCTCACCATCTTCCTGACCTATGCCCAGGTCCCTGATGCAGCGGTCGCCTGGGTCGCCGAGCGGGTGACCAGCCCGCTGACATTTCTCGTCGGGGTGAACCTGCTGCTGCTCGCGGTCGGCAGCGTCATGGACATCGGCTCGGCAATCCTCGTACTAGCGCCGCTGCTGGCACCGCTCGCGGTGGCTCAGGGCATAGACCCCGTGCACTTCGGCATCATCATGGTGGTCAACCTCGAAATCGGCTACCTGACACCGCCGGTCGGCATGAATCTCATCGTCGCGACCTCTGCGTATGGAGAGGATTTCAGGCTCGTGTGCCGGGCAGTCGTGCCCTTCGTGCTGCTCATGCTCACCGGTCTCGTGGTGATCGCCTACTGGCCGGCACTTTCGTTGTTTCTGGTACGATAGCCGCCCCTCATTCACAGGGAGCAGGCCAGATGGCGATCAAAGTCGGTGACCGCATGCCCGAAGGCAGCTTCGGCGTCATGACCAGGGAGGGCCCGGGCAGCATGGCGGCGGCGGACCTGTTCCGCGGCAAGAAGGTGGTGCTGTTCGCGGTTCCCGGAGCCTTCACGCCGACCTGCTCGATGAACCACCTGCCGGGTTATCTCGAGCATGCAGCGGACTTCCGGGCCCGCGGCGTGGATACGATCGCCTGCATGGCCGTGAACGACACCTTCGTCATGAATGCCTGGGGCAAGGACCGCCAGGTCGGCGACAAGGTCGTGATGCTCGCCGATGGCAACGGCGCCTACACGAAGGCACTCGGCCTGGAACTCGACGCGACCGGATTCGGCATGGGGCATCGCAGCCAGCGTTTCGCCATCGTCGTCCATGACGGCGTGGTGAAGCAGTTGCACGTGGAGGCACCGCGGGAGTTCAAGGTCAGCTCGGCGGAGCACGTGCTCGAGAACCTCTAGCCGGCCACCCGGGATCCCAACGTCATGGAAGAAGTCGTCCAGTCGCTGCCGCTGGGGCACGCATTCGTCCGTTACCTCCACGTCCTGCTGTTCGTGTACTGGCTGGGCGGGGATGCCGGGGTGTTCTATTCGAGCACCTTCGTCATCAACGACAAGCTGTCGCGGGAAGCGCGCCTGACGGCATTCCGGATCTTCGTGAACCTCGACATGCTGCCGCGCTATTGTCTGGCGCTGATGCTCACCGTCGGCGGCATTCTCGCGGAGATCATCGGCTATGAGCACGAGACCTGGGAGATGGTCGCCATCGTCGCGCTCGGCCCGGTCTGGGTGTGGGTGGTGCATGCGGTGCATGCGAAGGAAGGTACCGACTTCGGTCGTCTGCTGGCGAAGGGCGACTACTACTTCCGCCTGGCGATGATCTTCGGCCTGGTCGGTTCGGTGGCCTGGCACTGGACGACCGGTCCGCTGCAGCCCTACCCCTGGCTGGCGGCCAAGCTGCTCATCTTCGCCTTCCTCATCTTTTGCGGATTCATGATCCGCCGCAACCTGCCGCCGTTCATCGAGGGCTTCCGCGCCATGGCGGCGCAGGGCGCCACGCCGGACAGCGACCGCAGGATGCGCGACGGGATGGCGGCCTGCCGCCCGTACGTGTTCGCCATCTGGGCGGGTGTGGCGCTCTCGGCTTTCCTCGGGATGTGGAAGCCCGGGGCCTGACCGGGTCAGCCGAGCTTTTTCAGCAGCTCCGGGATCACCTGGAAGAGGTCGCCGACGAGTCCGACATCGGCGACCTGGAAGATCGCCGCTTCCGGATCCTTGTTGATCGCCACGATCAGGCCGGCGTCCTTGATGCCCGTGAGGTGCTGGATCGCACCCGAGATGCCGAAGGCCATGTAGAGTTCCGGAGCGATGATCTTGCCGGTCTGGCCGACCTGCATGTCGTTCGGCACGAAGCCGGCATCGACCGCCGCGCGCGATGCGCCCACGCCGGCCCCGATCCGGTCGGCGAGCTGGTAGAGCAGGGCGAAGTTGGCCTCGCTGCCGACACCGCGTCCGCCAGAGACCACGATGCGCGCCGTCTGCAGATCCGGGCGCGTGCTGCCGCTACCCGTGCGCAGCTCGACGAACCGGGTGTGCGCCGGCACGGGCGTGCTGGTGGCGAGTGCTTCCACCGGCGCCGTGCCGCCAGCCCCGGCCGGACGGAACGATGCGGCGCGAACGGTCGCCACCACGGTGAGTCCTTCCGGCACCTCCACCGTGAGCACGGCGTTGCCGGCATAGATCGGGCGCCGGAACGAGCGCGGGCCGTCCACGCCCATCAGGTCGCTCACCTGGCCCACGCCGAGGAGGGCTGCCACGCGCGGCATCAGGTCCTTGCCGAAGGTGGTCGAGGGGCCCAGCACGTAGCCGTAGCCCGACGCCACCGCGGCGATCTGCGGGGCGAATACGGCGGCAAGCGCTGCAGCGTTCTCCGGCCGGGTCAGCGTCAGCACGCGGGCCACGCCCTGCAGAGCAGCCGCCTCGGCGGCCACCGCCGTGCAGTCGGCTCCGAGCACGAGCACGTCAGCACCAGCCGGGTCGATCTGTGCGGCGCAGCTGACGCAGCGCGCCGTGCTCTGGTTGAGGTGTGTTCCGTCGTGTTCCGCGATGACTAGCACTCTGGCCATGTTCGATCCGTCCGCGTCGGCAGCTGTCGGCAGTTCAGTTCAGGAGACCCTTGTCGCGCAGCACTGCCACGAGTGCGTCGACGTCGGTGACCATCGTACCCTTGGTGCGCTCGACCGGCTCGGCGTAGCGCAGGCTGCGCACCCTCACCGCGGCATCGACCGCGAGCGAGGCGAGGGCCAGGGTTTCGAGGGGCTTTTTCTTCGCCTTCATGATGTCCGGGAGCTTCACGTAGCGTGGCTCGTTCAGGCGCAGGTCGGTGGTGACGACAGCCGGCAGGTCGACGCTCAGCACCTCGAGGCCCGCATCGACTTCGCGGGTGACGGTCGCCCGCCCGCCGTCCAGTTCCAGCCGCGACGCGAACGTCGCCTGCGGCCGGTTCCACAACGCAGCGAGCATCTGGCCGGTCTGGTTGTTGTCGTCGTCGATCGCCTGCTTGCCGAGGAGTACCAGGCCTGGCTGCTCGCGCTCGACGATCCGCAGCAGGGCACGGGCGGCCACGAGGGGCTCCACGTCATCGGCCGTCTCGATCAGCACGGCCCGGTCGGCACCCATGGCGAGACCCGTGCGCAGCTGTTGCTGGCAGTCGGCAGGGCCGATGCTCACCGCCACGACTTCCTTCGCCTGGCCCCGTTCGCGGATTCGCAGCGCCTCTTCCAGCGCGATTTCGTCGAACGGGTTGATGCTCATCTTGACCCCGTCGGTCATCACGCCCGTGCCATCCGGCCGGACCCTGATGCGTACGTTGTAGTCGACAACGCGCTTGAGGCATACGATGATCTTTTCCATGCGGCAGTTCCTGCGTCGGACCCGGCTGAAGGTTTCATGTGCAGCACCGCGCCGCGCCGAATGGCCGGCATGGGGCAAAGCCATGGGTGAGGGGCGGGCGGCGAGCAGCCGTATTGTCATCCGGCGCACCTCATCCTTACAAGCGTCACCGTCAGTTCAAGGAGCCAGCCCATGAGCAGTGCGACCGACCGCGCCAGACTGGTGGCTGCAGAGGATCTGGCCGGTGAGATTGGTCGCAGCGATCGCGTCGTCGTCGACTGCCGCTTCGACCTCGGGCGGCCCGAGGCCGGCGAGGCGGCCTGGCGCGCCGGACACATCCCGGGAGCCTGGTATGCGCACCTCGACCGCGACCTCGCCGGTCAGCGCTCGGCCACGAGCGGGCGCCACCCGCTGCCCGACCCGCAGGTGCTGGTGCGGCTGTTTTCGCGCTGGGGTGTCGGGCCGCAGGTGCGCGTGGTGGCGTACGACGCAGCGGGCGGTGCCTTTGCGGCCCGGCTGTGGTGGCTGCTGCGCTGGATGGGTCACGATGAGGTGGCCTTGCTCGATGGCGGGCTGCCGGCCTGGCTGGCGGCGGGCCAACCGCTCGCCACGGAGGCGCCGCTGGCCCGGGCCACGGCGTTCAAGGGCTCGCCCGGACACATGCCGGTCATCGATGCCGTCGAGATCGAGCGGCGCCTCGACGACCCCCGGCTGCGGCTGATCGATGCGCGGGCGCCGGCACGTTACCGCGGCGACGAGGAACCGCTCGACCCGGTGGCCGGGCACGTGCCCGGCGCCATCAACCAGCCGTTCCAGCGCAATCTGGCCGCCGACGGGCGTTTTCTCCAACGCGAGGAACTGAGCCGCCTGCTCGCACCGCTCGCCCCGGCGCCTTCGCAGGATCTCGCCGTCATGTGCGGATCCGGCGTCACCGCCTGCCACGGCCTGTTCGCGCTGGAGCGCGCCGGGATCACCGGCGCCCGGCTCTATCCGGGCTCGTGGAGCGAGTGGGTGCGCACGCCGGGTCGCCCGGTGGCGCGTGGCGACGGGACGTGAGGGGTGATGCGTGGTCAGGCGTGAGTGCCGGTGGCCGCTGGCAGTCCCGGGCATCGTTGTCGGGCTCCTGCTGAGCGGCTGTGCGGGCGGACCGGACGCCACCGAACGCACCCGGCCGGCGGTGGCTGCCGGCGAGTTCGGAACTCCTGACTGCGTCCTGCGGCACATCGTCGCCGACTTCGATGTGCTCGACGATCGCAACCTGATCCTGTTCGCAGCAGGCGGCGCCGAGGCGTACCATGTGCAGGTCAGCCCGCCGGCCACCGAGTTGCGATTCACCGACGCGCTGGCTCTCGAGTCCCGGTCCACGCGGATCTGCGGCTACGCAGGCGATGCACTGCTCGTCGACGTCGCGGGGCAGGGGCCGCGGCGACTTGCCGTCATCGGTGTCTTCCGGCTCGACGAGGCGGCGCTGGCCGGGCTGCGTGCCCGGTTCGGCCACGGCCCGCCGCGGCCACCCGCTGTGGTGCAACCGGGTGCCGGAGCGGTGATCGAGCGCGACCTCGGCGGAGATCCCTGACGCCGGGGCCGGATTGCGGATTCCAGGGTACGAAACGGTAAAGGACAGGATCATCCGATGAGCAGCATCTTGCAGAGGGACCATCGCTCGGTACGCGGCACGATCCGCTACACCAGCAACAAGCCCGATCGCATCGGCCAGGAACGCGGCCGCGAGTACTTCATGATCGACGTGCACAGCGATGGCAGCCGCACCTGCATCGCGCACTGCGAGATCGACGACCGGCCGAGCGTGATGCGCGATATCACCTACAGCCTCGACGGCGAGTGGTACCCCACGGACTGCTTCGTGCGCCTGGCGGTGAACGACCGCTTCATGGGCTCGGGCTGGTTCCGGTTCGGGCCGGATTTCGCGGAGTGCGAGACCTGGACGGCCATCGAGGGCCGCGTGACGCAGCGCATGGAGACGCGCGGCCGGCTGCGCAGCTTCCAGAACCATGCCATCCAGTGCGACGCCTGGCACCTGCGGCTGTACGACCGCACCCGGCGCGGCGTGCAGACGATCGACGGCCTGTTGCTGTCCTCGCCCGATCATCGCGGGGCGACCGGACCGTTGCTGTTCCGTGCCGGGCTGTGCATCGATTTCGTCGGCGAGGAATCGCTCGAGGTGGCAGCCGGCCGTTTCGACGCGCTGCACTTCCGTTTCGTCTCGGCGCCCGGCCTGCCGGTCGAGCATCCGACGTATGACATCTGGTGCACGGCTGACGGGGACTACGTGTTCCTGAAGGGCGTGATCGGCGGTTACATGCAGACGCAGTACGAACTCGTGGAGCTGATCCACGACAAGGACTAGGGGCGCAGCCATGACATCGAGGCACATCAAGCCGAGCGATGCGCTGCACGGCGTGCGCTACGAGATCCGCGGCAAGCTGGCCGCCCGTGCGCACGAGATGCAGCGGCGCGGCTACGAGATCGTGCCGCTCAACATCGGCAATCCGGCTCCGTTCGGCTTCCGTGCGCCGGAAACCATGCGTCTGGCGATGATCGAGAACCTGCAGGCGAGCGAGGGCTACTGTCACCAGAAGGGAATTTGTCCGGCGCGCGAGGCCGTGGTGCTGCAACAGCAGGATCGCGGCGTGGAGGGCGTGACTGCCGAGCACGTGTTCATGGGCAACGGGGTGAGCGAGCTGATCGACCTCACCATGCGAGCCCTGCTCGATCCCGGTGACGAAGTGCTGGTGCCGAGTCCCGACTACCCGCTGTGGACCGCGAGCGTCACGCTCAACCGGGGACGTGCGGTGCACTACCCGTGCCCGCCAGAAAAGGGCTTCCAGCCGGATCTCGAGGCCATGGCGCGGCTGGTGACGCCGCGTACGCGTGCCGTCGTGGTGATCAACCCGAATAACCCGACCGGCGCCGTGTATCCGCGGGCCACGCTGGAGGCGATCACGCAGCTCGCCGAACGGCACGGGCTGATCGTGATGAGCGACGAGATCTACGACCAGATGACCTACGGCGAAGCGCAGTCGATTCCCATGGCCACGCTGGTGAAAGACACGCTTTGCGCGACATTCAGCGGACTGTCCAAGGTCTATCGTTCCTGCGGCTATCGCGTCGGCTGGGTGGTGTTTTCCGGTCATCGCGACCATGCGCAGGGTTATCTCGATGCGCTGGACCTGCTCGCCTCGCTGCGCCTGTGCAGCAACGTGCCCGGCCAGTGGGCGGTACAGACGGCGCTCGGCGGGTTCCAGAGCATCCGCGACCTGGTGCGGCCCGGCGGACGCCTGTACGAATCGCGCCAGGCGCTCATCGAGGGTGTGGCAGCGAGCCGTTACCTGACGATGACGCCGCCGGCTGGCGCGATGTACGCCTTCATCGGAGTGGATCGCGCCCGCCTGCCGGATTTCGATGACCAGGCTTTCGCCCTGCAACTGCTCGAGCAGCAGCATGTCCTGATCGCACCGGGCACGAGCTTCAACACGCCCTACAACCACTACTTCCGGGTGACCAACCTGCCCGACCGCCGCACGCTGGCCGACGTGTTCCGGCGCATGGAACTGGTTCTGGACGACCTGGCCGGCGAGGGCGCTCCGGGAGCTGCCAAGCGCACTGGCTGAAGGCGCGCCGGTGGACGACGTGTCGACGATGCCTGAGGTGCTCGCGCCGGGCGGCACCGTCGTCACGGCCAACAATCGGCTGGCGCGCAGCCTGGTGCTGGCCTTCGACCGCGCGCGCCGCGCACAGGGCCGGCGCGCCTGGGAGTCCCCCGCGATCCTGCCCTGGACTGCCTGGATCGAGCAGCTCTGGTGGCACTCCCTCGAGGCGGGCGGCGCCGCCGGCCGGCATCGCCTGCTGAATGACGTGCAGGTGGCGGCCCTCTGGGTGGAGGTGGTGGGCGAGCGGGATGACACCCTGCCGGGCCAGGGGCGAGCGGCAGCGAAGCTCGCCCAGCGTGCCTGGCGGCTGTGCCAGGACTGGCGCATCGGCGTGCAGGCACTCGACGAGGCGGCGGACACCGACGACGCCTGCGCCTTCGCGGCCTGGGCCGGCGCCTTTGCCGCGCGGTGTGACACAGAGGGATGGACCGACCGGCGGGCCGTGGTCGGGCTGCTCGCCGCCGATGTCCAGCGTGGGCTGCTGGCCATCCGGGGGCCGGTGTGCCTCGCCGGCTTCGACCAACTGGCACCCCTGCAGCAGCAGCTGATAGCAGCCTTGCAGGGAGCCGGGATCCTGGTGCGGATCGAACCGGCACCCTCGTCTACACCCGGTGCGAAGTTCCTGGTGGAATGCCGCGACGAGCGTCATGAGATCGAGACCGCGGCGCGCTGGGCGCGGGCGCATCGCGAGAGCGACCCGGCGGCACGCGTCGGCGTCGTGGTGCCGGATCTCGCCGGGCGGGCGGTCGCGGTCAGGCGCGAGTTCCTCGACGTCTTCGTGCCGGACTGGCGCCTGCAGCCGCGGGCGGCTGGCGCCGTCAACGTGTCTTTCGGCGACAGCCTCGCGCGGACCGGTGTGTGCCGTGCGGCCCAGTTGATCGTGGCTGCGCTCGGCGGCGACCTCGATTACCGGGAGATTGCCGAATGGCTGCGCAGCCCCCACACGGCTGGCGGCGGCGACGCCGGCACGCAGGCAGGCCTGGCAAGAGTCCTGCGTCAACGCATCGGCATCCGCGTGGCGCTACGCACCTTGCTGCCGGCATCGGAGTCGCGCTCGCCCTGGCTCGAACGGCTGGAGCAGCTCCTCGATTTTTCGGCGAGCCTGCCGGCACGTCAGCGCGCCGCGGGCTGGGCCGCGAGTTTCGGCCGGGCGCTGCAACTGGCCGGCTGGCCGGGCGAGCGCCCCCTGGCGAGCGATGAATTCCAGGCGGCGGAAGCCGTGCAGAAAGCGCTCGCCGACCTGCGGTCCTGCGATGCCGTGAGCGGCGTGATGGATCTCGCCGGCGCCATCCGCCTGTTCTCCAGGCTGGCCGAGGAGAGGCTGTTCCAGCCCGCTGGCGATCCCGATGCGGTGCAGGTGCTCGGTGTTCTCGAGGCGCTGGGGCAGGACTTCGAGGCCTTGTGGATCTGTGGCCTGAGCGCCGACGCCTGGCCGCCACCGGCGCGGCCGGAAGCGCTGATCGGGCTCGCGCTGCAACGTCGCCTGGGGTTGCCGGACAGTTCCCCTCCCATCGCGCGTGAGCGCGCCGAACGCGAACTGCGCTGGCTGCTCGGGTCGGCGAATGCGGTCGTGGCGAGCTGGCCGCAGCAGCGTGGCGAGGAAGCTCAACTGCCGAGCCCCCTGGTCGCGCATCTCGAACGCACGGACCCGGCGGAGCTTTCGCTCTGGCCTGGCAATCGCGCCGTGGAAGCGTTGTTTGCGGCACGGCGCTCGGAGATTCTCCACACGGATCCGCCGCCGCCCGTGACAGCCGGCCAGGCGTTTCGCGGTGGCACGACGTTGCTGGAGCAGATGGCGCGATGCCCGGCACGCGCCTACCTGGAGTTCCGGCTCGGTGCGCGGGAGCGCGAGCAACCGGCGGTCGGTATCGACGCCGCCAGTCGCGGCAAGATCGTGCACGCCGTGCTCGCGGCGCTGTTCGCGCGTGTACGCGATCAGGCCGGACTCCTGGCACTGGCGCCGGCTGCCGAATGCGCCCTGGTCGACGAACTGATCGGGACCGTGCTGCGCGACCAGTTGCCGTTCGGCGATCCGCTGGTGCGCGCGCTCGCCGGGCTGGAGGCGGCGCGACTGCGCCGCCTGCTCGCCGACTTCCTCGCCGGGGAACGCCGGCGCGAGCCGTTCCGGGTGCTGGCCACCGAGGCCATGCCGGCGCCCGCCATGCTGCCGCCATCCGTCGCGTCGCTGCAGCTCACGATGCGTCCGGATCGGGTCGACGAGATGAACGATGGACAGCGACTGGTCGTCGACTACAAGACCGGCCGCCAGACCACGAAGCAGGGCGCGACCTGCGGATGGCGGCCATGTGCGCCGCAACTGCCGCTGTATGTGCTCGCCACGGATGCGGCGGGCATGGCCTTCGTGAATCTGAACGCCACGGGGGTTACCTGGAGCGGCGTCGGTCATCGGTCGTGGGGCGTCGCCGGCGTGCTCGCAGCGGACCAGTGGTCGGACGGGTCGGCGACTGACTGGAGCGCGTTGCGGCAGCAGTGGCGGGACGCACTCGACCGGCTGGCCCGGGAATTTCTCGCGGGTTCTTTCACCGTCGATCGCTGGCGGCCGGAGGAGACCGGCGGGCAGTGGGCCATGGCCCTTCGCGTCCAGGGCATCGACAGCGACGACGAGCAGGAACCCGAGGAGGAGCAGGAGTCGTGAACCGCGCCGGCACCGTGCCCGACCAGGCGGTACGCGAGCGTGCCCTCACGCCGGACGAATCCTTCATCGTCCAGGCGCCAGCCGGTTCCGGGAAGACCGAACTGCTGATCCAGCGTTTCCTGCGCCTGCTCGCCACCGTGACGGAGCCCGAACAGGTCGTCGCCGTGACGTTCACCCGCAAGGCGGCGGGCGAGATGCGCCGTCGGGTCGTGGAGGCATTGCGCCAGGCCGCATCCGGCGTGCCGCCGCAGGCGCCGCATCTGCGCCGGTCCTACGATCTCGCGCGTGCCGTGCTCGCCGATCCGCAGCGCGCTGACTGGCAGTTGCAACGCCATCCGGCGCGACTCGACATCGGCACCATCGATGGTCTGAACGCCAGCCTGGTGGCGCGCGCCCCGCTGACGGCTGCGAGCGCGGTGGCACCGACCATCGCCGCGGATCCCGACCGGCTCTACGAGGAGGCTGCGCGGGCGACGCTGGCGCAACTGGCCGGAAACGACGCTCAGGCCGCGTGCGTGGCGACACTGCTGACCCACATCGATCTCGATGCCGCACGCTTCGAGCGCCTGCTGGTGGCGATGCTGCCGCGGCGGGAACAGTGGCTGCGCCACGTGGTGGCAGGCAGCACCGATCGCGGCGAACGCGAGGCAGCGCTGGCCGAACTGGTCGAGCAAAGCCTGGCACCGGCGGCCGCGGCCATCGATGCACCACTGGCGATGAAGCTCACGGCCCTGTTGGCCTACGCCGCCGATCAATGCCGTGGCATCGACGATGCCCGGGATCTTGTTGCGGCCTGGGGCGGGCGCCAGCAGTTTCCGCAACCGGTGGCAGCCGATCTCCCGGCCTGGAAGGCTCTGGCTGACTTGCTGCTGACGGCCGGGGATAAGGGCGCCTGGCGCAAGCAGGTCAACGTCAGGAACGGCTTTCCGCCGGGGACGCCGCAGAAGAAGGACATGGAGGCACTGCTGAAGTCATTGGCTGGCGACGAGCAGCTGCGGACTGCCCTGTGCACCATCCGCCTGCTGCCGGAAGCCCGCTACGCCGACCAGCAGTGGGCGGCGCTGGGCGCGCTGATCGAGGTGTTGCGACTGGCTGCCGGCGAACTGCACCTCGTGTTCGCCGCGCGCGGCGAGGTCGACTTCCCGGAGGTGGCGGCGGCGGCCCGGATGGCGCTCGGCACCGAGGACCAGCCCTCGGAGACGCGGCTGGCACTCGACCAGCGGATCCGACACTTCCTGGTCGACGAGTTCCAGGACACTTCGGCGGCACAGTTCGACCTGTTGCAGCAGCTCACGTCCGACTGGCAGCCCGGCGACGGGCGCACCTTGTTCCTGGTGGGCGACCCGATGCAGTCCATCTACCGGTTCCGCCAGGCCGAGGTGTCGCTGTTCATGCACGTGCGCGATCGCGGACTCGGGGCCTTGCGGCCGGCATTCCTGCAGCTGACTGCCAACTTCCGCTCGCTGCCGGCGCTCGTCGAGTGGAACAACCGTTCCTTCTCCGTGCTGTTTCCGTTCCGGGACGATCCCGTCGCCGGAGCGGTCGCCAGCTCGGCGAGTATTCCGGTGCGAGGGGCCGGGGTGGCCGGCGGCGTCACCTGTCACTGGCTGCGTGCCGGTGACCTGCAGGCCGAGGCGATGAGGGTTCTCGAACTGGTGCAGGAGGCCGGTCGCCAGCATGGCCATGCAGGAACCTGCATCCTGGTGCGCTCGCGCAACCACGCGACAACGATCATCGCGGCGCTGCGTGAGGCCGGTGTGCCTTTCGTGGCAGGCCAGATGGAATACATGGCGCGCAGCGACGTCGCCCAGGACCTGCTGGCACTGACGCGAGCCCTGCTCGACCCCGGTGACCGGCTGGCATGGATCGGTGTTCTGCGCAGCCCGCTGTGCGGGCTCTCGCTGGCCGATCTCACCCGCCTGCTCGCCGGCGACCACGACCGCTCCGTTCCCGACCTATTGGGTGCCGGTGCGCGCGACACCAGCCTGTCGGTGGCCGGGCGGTACGCGATCGGGCGGCTGGTGGAGGTGCTTGGGCGTGTGGCCGGGATGCAGGGGCGTATCGGTGTGCGCGACCTCGTCGAAGCGGCCTGGCTGGGTCTCGGCGGGCCGGCGACCCTGCGCGAGCCGGCCGAACTGGAAACGGCGCGGACCTGCCTGGAGATCGTCGAATCACTCGGCAACGATCGCATGGGCTTCGACCCGGTGGCCGTCGGGCCCGAGTTCGAGCGGCACAAGGCGTCGCTCGGCGGCGCCGGGCCGGGCGTGCAGCTCATGACCGTGCACGAGGCCAAGGGCCTGGAGTTCGAGACGGTGATCGTGCCGGCGCTGGCCCGTCGCGTGCGCGCGAGCGATCCGCCACCCCTGCGCTGGCACGAGCTGACGGCCGGCGACAGGCTGCACGAGCCGATACTGGCTCCGATCGGCACGACGGGTGCCGGAGTCGACCCGCTGTATCGCTTTCTCCGGCACCTCAATCAGCAGAAGGATCGTCTGGAGACGGCGCGGCTCCTGTACGTCGCGTGCACCCGGGCCCGCCATGCCCTGCATCTCGTTGCCGGCCTCACACCGACCATCGTCAGGAAAACGCAAGAGATCGTTGCCCAACAACCGCAGTCGGGGTCGTTGCTGGAGCACTTGTGGCCCGCCGTAGCCGCCGAGGCGAACGCTGCGGTACAGGGCATGGACCTGGCGCCGCACGCTGCCGGGCGGGACTCCGTCTGGATCCAGCCGCTGATCCGGCGTCTGCCGCCGGACTGGCAGCCGCCGCCCTGGCCGTTGCCCGTGGCACGCGCCGAAGCCGGGGCGGGGGAGGGCGAGGCAGTCCTGCCTTACGAGTGGGTCGGCGACTGGGCACGCGAAGCCGGAGTCGTCGTTCACCAATGGCTGCAACGCCTCGCCGAGCCCGGCACAGCCCTGCCCGAGCCGGCGGCCATCGCGGCATACGACGGGGATTTTCGCCGGCGGCTGCACCAGCTCGGCACGGCACCGACCGATCTCGACCGCGCCGTGGCGCGCGTGCGCCAGGCCCTGATGGCAACCTTGAGCGACCCCACCGGACGGTGGCTGTTGTCGGACAGCCATGAAGAGGCGCGCACGGAGTGGGCCCTGACCGTTGTGCACGGTGACGGCTTTCGCCACCTCGTCATCGACCGCAGCTTCCTCGTCGGTGGCACCCGCTGGATCGTCGACTACAAGACCACCAGTCACGAGGGCGGCGAAATCGCGGCGTTCCTGGAAGCGCAGGCGGCGCGGCATGCGCCGCAACTGTGTGCCTACCGCGAGGCTGTTTCCGCGCTCGATGCCGCACCGGTACGCACCGCGTTGTATTTCCCGCTGGTCCGGGCCTTCGTCGAGGTCGATGCCGACGGGCGCAGGGTGCCGGCAGCCTGATCAGAACGTACCGGCGAAACCGATCTCGACGGTGCCGTCCGGAGCGGGTCGGCCGAGTGCGGACAGGGCCCCGGCGACGGCTGCAGGAGCATCGGGCCGGGCACGTGCACGCCCGGCGAGTTCGAAGCTGCCGGGCGGTGTCACGGTCAGGCGCGCCTGCAGCTCGACCGGCCCGTCCTTGTCCTGTACCGCGACGGCAATGACGCCGTCGTCCCCCACCGGATCGGCATCGACGCTGAAACCCAGTGTCGCCCGCGGCGTCGCCGCCGTGACGGCCATGCCCGGCACGCCGAGCGGCACGCCGGTGAGCGATGCAGTGCCGACGGCACGCGAGGGCCAGCGATCACGCAGCGCCAACTGCGCCAGGTCGAGGTCGAGCCGGGCATCCAGCGCAGGCAGCGCCGGGACGAATTGGCGCAGGCTCGCGACAGGTCCCTCATAGCGACAACCCTGGCATCGCAGCTCGCCGCCGAGCCCGATGGCGACGCTGCCATTGGCGACACCATCGCCGAGGCGAGTGGCTACCGTGGCCTGCAGCCGGCCCACCAGCAGGGCTGCCGGGTTGAGTTCCCACGAGGTCATGCCGAGCCGCGCAGGACCGATCTCGGCGCCGGTCAGCGTGCCGCGCCAGACGGTGCCGCCGATGCCCAGGGGGCGAAAACCCGCCGGCGCCACCCAGGGCAGGACCACGGCCGCCGGCAGGGTTCCGACCAGGGTCAGGAGAAAGGCCGCAACCGCAGCGACGATGATCACGCGGCTGCGGGGCACGGTCAGCGGGCCGCCGTTGCGCGCGACAGTTGCAGGTTGGCGTCGACGCGTCCGGCTTCCCGACCCGGGTCGGCGCTCGCCGCCACGACGCCGATGCCCTGACTCGCCTGCAGGCCCGCGAGCCATTTCACGAGTTCATCGAACGGTGCGTTCTCGAAGCGCAGGCGTATCGAGCTGTCGCCATCCGGCTCGTTGCGCTTCAGGTAGGCACCGAGGCCGCCAGCACGCGTGGTGCGATCGACCAGTACCACGAGCGATTCGCTGCCGGGCTGGCTGGCCGGGATGCCGGCACCGGCATTGGGACCGAAGCGCGCAGCGACCCGCTCGATGTCGGCCAGCACGGCACGCCGGGTTTCGAGTCGTTCGAGCGCGGCGCCACGGGTCGTGGCGAGCGGACGCGCCACGCCGATCACCAGGACGGCGACCACGGCGAGCACTGCAGCGCTCGCGACCAGGACCTGCTCGCGACGGCCCAGTCCGGAGAACCAGCGGGTGAGCGCCTGCATCTCAGCGACCTGCCCGCGTGATCTGCAGCCGCCCGATGACCTGGTCTCCGGCGGAGTTGGCGGACTGGATCTGGGCGCGCAGGCCGCCGGCCTGCCCGACCGTCTGCTGAATGCGGTCGAGCGCCTCGACGTTCGGTGCGCGCAGTTGCAGTTCCAGCGTGCCCGGACGGTAGCTCAGGCCCTCGACGCGAACTCCGCCGGCCGTGCGCACCGCCTGGCCGACCACCCGCAGCACATCGAGAAACTCGCGGGGGCCGCCGCCCCCCTGCTGGCCGAGCCGTTGCAGGCGGGCCGACAGCTCGGTGCGGGCGTCGGCGATGGGCCCTGCATCGGGGAAGACGTAGTGGAAGGCCTTGTCGATCGCGGCGTCGAGTGCGGCTTCCTCGCGCCCGAGACGGCGCAGGTCGAGCAGGTTGACGCCGAGCGCCAGGACCAGCAGGGATGCCAGCAGCGCGACGCTCCAACGCCACGCCGGCCAGTGACTGGCCAGCCCGACGCGTCTGGCGAAATCCCCCTGCAGCAGGTCGATGCCCGGGCTGGTGACGATCTGCGCCGCCAGTCGCGGCAGGGCACCTTCGGACATGGCACGCACGTCGAGTGACTCGAGCCGGGCCCTCTGCCGCTCCCAGGCGCTGGCGAGCGGCGCCAGCGCCGCGGACGTGCCATAGACCACGAGGTTCAGCGGATCGGCGGCATCGCTGTCGCGCTGCTGCGTCACCCAGAGGTCCAGCAGGGCATCGAGGCTGGTGCTGTCGACGGCGGTCACCGTGCCGTCGGCAGCAGCGAGGACCGCGCTGTCGTCCTGGACAACGAGGGTCGCCGTATTGGGCATGGCGCCGACGGCGTCGCTCTCGCAATACGCGCGTGCCGGTGCCAGCCCGGCCTCGGTCAGGCGTCGCGTCCAGGCGGCCATGGTCTCGCGGCGCACGACCGCGACGGGCACACGACCCTGCGGATCGCGCGTGCCGGCGGCGAAGTGCAGGCCGTCGACATCCTCGGCCAGGTGATCCTCGAGGGCAAATGGCAGGACCTGCAGCAGCCTGCCGCCCGTCTTCATGGGCACGTCGGCGCTGGTGCGCAGGACGTCCAGCGCCGGCAGCAGCGCAATGACCTGGCGCCCGGTCGCAACACCTGCCGCAGCATCGAGCGGGCCGGAGTCCGGTGCGCCGAGCAGGGCACCGGTCTGGTCGACGGCAACCCACGATGCCGTGACCTGCGGCGCCGGATCCAGGCGGATGACCAGGCTCTCACTCATCGTCGGTGACCGGTTCCTCGTCGTCGGTGTCGGCGGTCCGGGCAGCCGGCGCGACGTCGATCGCATCGAACTGCCGCAGGCGCGGCTTCACGGCCTGCCCATCGCTTTCCAGCAGACTGTACAGACCCAGCCGCGTGGCGCCAACCGACACGAAGCCCTTCAGCTCGAAGTAGCTGCTGCTGTAGCCGAGGTATGGAAACACGCCCGGGTCGACGAACCCCGCGAACGGCGTCTCATCCTCGAACGGCTCCTCTTCGCTGTCGATCACCCACTGTTCGGCGTTCTGCACCGTGATGGCGTCGCCCAGCGACATCAGCACCGGCACCGTGGCCGTGTTGACGTTGATCAGCGTGTGCTGACCGCCCGTCACCGGCAGGGCTGCCACGTGGGGCACGAGCGCGAGGAAGATCTCGGCGCTCACCCCGCGCACCGCACGCAGTTCCGAGACCGAGGTGAACCAGAAGTTGGCCGCCCGGTAGGGCGGCTGGCCCGACGTATAGGTGTCGTCCTCGGCACCGGCAAAGTCGGCGCTGATGTCCGGGTCGATCCAGTCGGCGGCGGACTCGACGATGGCGTCGGCCGTGGCCGCGTCGATGTCGATGATCTCGTCGACCAGGCTCACGGCCTCGATCAGGCGGCGGAACTGCTGCATCGCGAGCGGGTCGCGTTCGCCCGCAGTCGTGACGAGATTGTTCAGGTTGAAACGTGCCTGCAGGTCGCAGACGCCACCGGTCATGCCGCCTTCGTCGAGCGTGAAAGCGAAGCCGCCGCAGGCCGTCATCTCGTCGCTGCGCGTGTACAGCGGCGTGTCACCCGACTGGTTGAAGAGGGCGTCCTCGAGCAGAGCCGATGCATAGGCCTCGGCACCCAATCCGTAGAGCTGGGCCTGGTCGCGGGCGAGCAGGGACTCCGTGCGGCGCAGGTCGAGCGCCGTGTCCCAGGCGAGCTTGACAGCCAGCAGTGTCGCGATCGTCACGACCAGCATGGCGGTCAGTACCGCGATGCCGCGCTGGTGGCGAGTGCCGGCGGGCCGCTTCACTGGACGACCTCGATGATGCGCACGATCTCGCCCCAGTCCTGGAGCGTCAACGTGAAGCGCACGGCCAGCGGCAGGCCGGTGCTGCCCGCCTGCTGCAGCGGGGGCCACTGCGTCAGCCAGTCGCCGCTGCCGCTCCGGTCGACGTAGGCGATCTCGAAACGCTCGACATGGTCGACCAGCACCTCGCGATGTGGCTCGTTCACCAGCGTGCGATCCATGACGGGCCAGTACTCGCGCAGCAGCCGGTCGTCCTCGAGCCGGTACTGCACACGCTGCAGCGTGCCGCGCGCGAACTGTGCGAAGGGGTTGCGCCAGCCGTCCCGGCTCAGGCACACGGTGAACTCCACGCCGCAGGGCGCCACCAGCGGGCCTTCGCCCGTGCCAAGGGCATCCCGGGCCACGCGCGGCGCGAGTCCACCGAAATCGGTCGCCAGGATGCGCACCGCACGCTGCACGCGGTGCAGGCGCTCGAGCTGGCGAGAGGCCGCTTCGCGTTGACCGAGGACGTTGTTCAGCCCTCCCAGGGCGAGTGCGCCCATGAGGGCGAAGATCGCCATCGCCACGAGCAGCTCGAGGAGCGTGAAGCCGCTGGCCCAGGGGGGGCGCCTGTCCCGGTATTCCGTCATCGCGGGGCGCCTTCATCGCCCGGCGGTTCCCCGGGCGGTCGCTCGTCGCCCGGCGTGATCGGGGGCCAGCCGGAACCGGCCGCCGGAGCGCCGCGGGGCTGCGGTCGGGCCAGAAACCCGGCGGCCGTGGCGAGCGGGCGGTCGGGGGCGTCCTGGAAGGCCACCGTGATGTCGGCCCGGCGCAGCGCATCGCTCGCGGTCTCGGAGATACGGACCTCGTAATGCCAGCGCTGGTTGGCCATCTCGACGTCGTCGGACTGCGTGCCGGCGGCCGGGAAGTCGCCGCGCAGGCGCATCTCGGTGAGCGTATTCATGGCGACCCAGTGCGCGAGCGTCTTGTCCCGCAACCGGCCGGCGGCCGTCGCCGTCTGATTGAACTGGCCGAAGACCGCTATCAGTCCGAAGGCGACGATCGCCAGCGCGACCAGCACCTCGATCAGCGTGAAGCCGGGACTGCCCGGCTGCGTCTCAGAATTCATCGCGCACCGTCTGCGTGCTGCCGTCGTCGGCCACCTCCAGGCGCACCCCCGGGCTGCCGATCGCCGGTCGCAGGTGCACTGCGAACGGCGTGACGTCACCGCTCGACAGGATGAGGACCTGCGGGGCATCGCGGCCCCGGGCCGGATCGGCCGGGCGTCCGTCTCCTGCCCGCTGCATCGCCTTGTCCCTGGTTTCCTGCTCCGCCTCCACGACAGGACGCTCCTCGGGCAACGCGACATTGCGACCGTCGACGTGCAGTTCGAGGACGGCCTCACCCGGCAGCTTCTGCGCCTGCAACAGCCCGGCATCCGGTGCCACTGGCTGCCAACGGCCCTGGTCGAAGTCGTAGACCGTGAACTCGTACTGGCGCGCGAAGAACCGGAGGCCGAACTCGCGGCCTTGCATGACGGCTTCTTCCCGGACGAGCGTGAGCCGGTCGGCCAGCTGAGCGGCCACCTGCTCGATTCCCGTCTGGCTCGTTGCCGTGCCGATCGACAGCGTCGCCATCGCAGCGACGATGCCGATGATGAACATCACCACCAGCAGTTCCAGCAGGGTGAAGCCGCCGTGCGGCGCATGCCGCCGCCCCGGCACGACATGCCTGGCCCGCGGCAGGCGCCAGGCGGTGCGAGAGGGCGCGTGGGCCCTACTGCGCGTCGTCCCAGTTGCCGATGTCGGCATCGACACCGTCGCCGCCCTGGGTGCCGTCGCGACCGAGCGAGTACAGGTCGAACTCGCCGCCCTTCGTGCCGGGCTGCATGTAGACGTAAGGCCGGTCCCAGGGATCCTTCGGCAGGCGGTCGAGATAACCGCCGGCGGGCCACGGCGCCGTCGGGTCGTTCGGCGGCGTGACCAGCGCGCTCAGGCCTTCCTCACTCGAAGGATAGCGGAAGCGGTCGAGGCGGTAGAGCTTCAGTGCGCTCTCGATGGCACGGATGTCCTGCCTGACCTTGGTGACCTGGGCCTCGTCGATCCGGCTGATGACGTTGGGCGCGATCAGCGCGGCGAGAATGCCGAGAATGACCACGACCACCATGATCTCGATCAGGGTGAAGCCGGCCGCGGCAGCCCGCAGCCTCGGTGACGACAGACGTTTCATGGCAACGGCCCGAGTTGACGACGATCCGCGGAGCGCCCCTCGCGAATCATACTGGTACCCTGTGCGGGCATGGTGACCTGGCGCACACCCCGCCGCATGCAGGGCGGATTATAGCAACATGGGCGAGACCTTCGGGGCACGGCGCCACCCCCTGCGGCCCATCGTCGCCATCGTGGCGGTGTCGAGCGTGGTCATGGCGGCCATGCAGGCGATCCCTGAGGCCTGGCAGCACCTCCTGCGATACGACCGTCCGGCCGTCGGTGCGGGCGAGTGGTGGCGGCTGCTGTCCGGCAATTTCGTGCACCTCGACTGGGCGCATCTGGCGCTGAACCTCGCCGGCCTCTGGCTCGGCACCTGGCTGTTCGGCGCCGACCGCAGCCCCCGCCAGTGGCTCGCGGCGACCCTGTTGACAGCCACGACGACCGGCGTCGGGCTCTGGCTGTTCAGCCCGTCGGTCCTGTGGTGCGTGGGTCTCTCCGGCGTGCTCCACGGCCTGATGATCGTCGGTTTCGGCGGCTGGGCACTCGCCGGCGACAGGCTGGCGCTCGGCCTGCTTGGCCTGGTCGCCGCCAAGATGGCCTGGGAACAGGCTGGTGGCGACATGCCCTGGGCAGCGTCGCTCGCCGGCGGCCGCGTGATCACCGACGCCCACGTCTGGGGCGCGATCGGCGGGGCGGCCTTTCTGGCGGTCGCCACGGTCTGGAAGGGCCGGGTGGCACGGTTATAATTCGCGCCGCCGCGGCACGGCTGCCGCTTCACCAGACCGCAGGGGACGCGCTTGGGCATCACGGGATTGCTGGACCTCACAGGACAGGTGGCGCTGGTCACGGGCGCATCGCGTGGCATTGGCGCCGTCGTTGCCGACGTCCTGGCGCAGGCCGGCGCCACCGTGATCGGCACGGCGACCACTCCCGCCGGGGCGGCGCAGATCTCCGCCCGGCTCTCGTCCGACGGACGCCAGGGCCGCGGCCTGGTGCTCGACGTATCGGCCCGCGATCAGGTGCTGGCCCTGCAGGCGGATATCGAGGCCCACGAGGGCGCGGTTTCCATCCTCGTCAACAACGCCGGCATCACGCGCGACAACCTCGTCATGCGCATGAAGGACGAGGAGTGGGACGCCGTCATTGCCACCAACCTCTCGGCGGCTTTCCTGACCAGCCGCACGTTCCTGCGCGGCATGCTCAAGGCGCGGCGCGGCCGCATCGTCAACATCGCGTCCGTCGTCGGTGCCATGGGCAATGCCGGGCAGGCCAACTATGCCGCGGCCAAGGCCGGTCTCGTGGGCCTGACGAAGTCGCTCGCACGCGAAGTCGGCAGCCGTGGCGTCACGGTGAACGTGGTGGCGCCGGGATTCATCTCCACGGACATGACGGCTGGCCTCGGCGAGGAGCAGACCCAGACGCTGCTGCGCCAGATACCGATGCAACGGCTCGGAACGCCGGCCGACGTGGCCCATGCGGTGCTGTTTCTGGCGTCGCCGGCA
>JADZBS010000146.1 GCA_020851975.1 Gammaproteobacteria bacterium
CGGGCCGCTCGGGCGGCCCATCGCGAGCGGGCAGATTACCCGTTTTGAACGATTGCGGGCTTGCCGCGCAGGGCAGCGCCCGGCAAGCCGAACCATGCGCCGGGACGCGCCCGGCTACGCGCGGTGGAAGGCGCTCGTGGCCGGCGCCGGCGCCTGGCCGAGCGCCCCGCCGACCACCTGGACGTTCTCCGCCCGCAGGGCTGCGACCACGTCGCCGGCAGCGAGGCCAAGCCCCGCCATGCGCTCCGGGTCGAGCCAGATGCGCATGCCGTACTCGCGCACGCCGATCATGTTGATGGTCCCGACGCCGTCGATGCGGGCCAGCTCGTCGCGGATGTTGAGCAGCGCGTAGTTCGAGATGTAGAGCAGGTCCAGGCTGTCGTCGGGCGAGTCGAGGTGCACGGCCATCATCAGGTCGGGCGAGCTCTTGCGCACCACGACGCCGTGGCGGCGGACCTCGTCGGGCAGGCGCGGCTCGGCCACGGCCACGCGGTTCTCGACCAGGACCTGCGCGATGTCGAGTTCCGTGCCGAGGGCGAAGGTGACCACGAGCTCCATGGCGCCGTCGGCCGTCGACGAGGAGGTCAGGTAGAGCATGCCCTCGACGCCGTTGATTTCCTCCTCGATCGGTGCGGCGACCGTCTCGGCGATCACCTCGGGCGCGGCCCCCGGGTACAGGGCCGAGACGGTGATCGTCGGCGGCACCACGTCCGGGTACTGCGACACGGGCAGCCGCAGGTAGGCCATCGCGCCGAGCAGCGTGATGACGATGGAAATGACCGTGGCGAATCGCGGCCGGTCGATGAAGAAATGCGCGAAGCGCATCAGTCGATGGTCTCGACCGCCGCGAGATCGGCGGGTTCCTCGATGCTGCCCTCGACGGGCTTGACCCGCATCCCGGGCCGGATGCGCGCCGTGCCGTTGATGAGCACGCGGTCGTCCGCCGTGAGCCCTGCCGCGATCACCCGCAGCATGCCCACCTGCCGGCCCGGCGTGACGTCGCGGGTCACCGGCACGTCGCCGTCGCCGAGCACCCACACGACACGGCGCTCCTGGTCGGTACCGAGTGCCGTCTCGGGAACCAGGATGGCCGTGTACGGGCGCGCACCGCGCACCCGCAGCTGCGCGAAGAGACCCGGAGCGAGGACCCCGTCGCGGTTGGAGAATACCGCCCTGCCCTGGATGGTGCCGGTCGCGCGGTCGAGCTGGTTGTCGACGAAATCCACCCAGCCCTCGTGCGGCCAGCCCTCCTCGTCGGCCAGCCGCAGGCGTGCCGGCGTGCGCACCTCGCGCGGACTCGGCCGCGTGCCCTCGCGCGCCATGCGCAGGTAGCGCAGGTAGGCCTGCTCGTCGGCGGTGATGTACGCGTGAATGGGGTCCACGGCCACGATGGTGGCGAGGAGCGTTGCCTCGCGTTCGCCGCTGCTGACCAGGTTGCCGCGGGTGACCAGCCGCCGGCCGATCCGCCCGCTGATCGGCGCGCGCACCTGGCAATAGCCGAGGTCGAGTGTCGCCTCGCGGACCGCGGCCTTCGCCGCGGCGAGTTCGGCCTCGGCCTCGGCGCGACGTTGCTGCCGGCTGTCACGCTCCTGTGCGGAGATCAGCGCCGCGCGCGCGAGTTCCACGGCACGCGCCTCTTCGCTGCGCGCCAGCTCGAGCCTCGCCGTTGCGGCATCGGCCTCGGCACGGGCGCGCGCCAGCGCCGCCTCGTAGGGCTGCGGATCGATGACGAGCAGCAGGTCGCCCTCGCGCACCAGCGCGCCTTCGGCGAAGGTGACCGACTCCACGTAGCCACCGACGCGGGCACGCAGTTCCACGGTCTCGACAGCCGCGAGCCGGGCGGTGAACTCGTCCCACTCGCCGACTTCCCGCACCAGCGGCTTTGCCACGGTCACCTCGGGTGCCGGTGGCGCCGGCGGTGGCGGGGCCCCGCAGGCGCCGAGCAGCGACATCGCAGCAACCCATGCCGGCCGCAACCGGCCGCCCGGCGACCGCCGGGGGAACACAGCGCCAGACGAGGGCCCACCCGGGGCCCAATGCAACGGGGACATCCGACCAGACTCGCTTCGACCGCGGACTCGCGTCCGCCTATTGTGACACGCCGGACCCCGGATCGGACCGTCAGCGCGGCCAGCGCGACTTGTCCCTGAGGTAACGTCCGGCGTCCTGCAGGGAAGCGGGCTGATAGGGCGAGAACAGGTTCGGCGCGTAGGGGCTGCGGTAGGCGGCGAACACGTCGTTGTACAGCTCCATGTGCACCACCGGCTGGCGGTGGCGCTGGCGGAATGCCGCGATCGGCACCGGGGCGGCGACGAGCGTCTCGAAACGGGTGTCGGCCTCGGCCAGCACCTCGCCGCGCGGACCATAGATGGCGCAACCGCCGGAGCCGGCGTCCTCGAAGAACCCCGGGTTGTCGGGCGACCAGGCGTTGTTGCAGATGGCCGTGTAGACGCCGTTGTAGAGGGCGGTCGCCTGCACGTCGATCGGCTCGAAACCACCGGTTGCGGTGCGCAGGATGATCTCCGCGCCCTTCATGGCGAAGGCCCGGAAGAGCTCCGGCTCGCGCTGGACGGAGGAGGTGGCGATGTTGCCGATCGGCGTGCGCGTGACGGGGATGACGGCGTCGGCACCGTAGCGCTCGACGTATTCGTCGAGCACGTCGTAGATCGTCGTCGTGAACAGCTCCACGCCCGGAAACACGCCCTTGATGTTGCGCGCCTTCCAGTGCTTGTCGACGATGCTGCCGTCGGGGCCGACGATGGTGGTGATGCTCAGCACGTGCCCCGGCCAGTCGCGGTCCCGGACATAGGAACCGAAGACGACGTAGCAGCCGTACTCGCGCGCCTTGCGGCCGATCGCCTCGGTCTGCTCGCCCGGCACCTCGATGGCAAAGCGCAGTGTCTCCTCGCGCGTCCAGGTGTTGAAACCGGTGAGCGGAAACTCGTGGAAAAAGAGCAGGTCGGCACCGGCGCTGAAGTGGAAGGCCTTGTCGATCGCTTCCAGCATGTGGTCGAGGTTGGCCTGCAGGTCCTGCTGCCAGTGCGCGACGCGCACGCCGCGCACGCGCAACTGCACCACCCCGAGGCGCACCGCGTCACGGGCGAGCGCCACGGTCTCGTAGCCGCCATCGCTACGCATCGCCAGCGGTGCGCGGCGCCCGGCCGTGGCCGCAGGGGCCGCTCCCGCCGCAAGACCCGCCGCGGCAAGCAGCGAACCGGTGAGGAAACGACGTCGATCCTGGCTCATGATTCTTCCTTCCACTATCGATGCTGCCTCCAGTGTGGCCGATCTTACTCACGCGGGGCCTGCCCTGTCCTGCCGGGCTGGCTGCCTCGCGGTGATCGCCTGGCTCGACCGGCGGCTGCCGCATTTCGCAGCAACCTGGCGCTGACCAGCCGTGGAAACACCGACTTGATCTGGGGGATTCCCCGTCGCAGGCTGCTCGCGCATCATCGGCTCATGGCTGGTCGCGGGCCCAGGCGCTGCGCCACGGCGACCGGCAGGAGGAAAGCCCATGTTCCAGGTCCGCATCCACGGCCGCGGCGGCCAGGGTGTGGTCTCCGGCGCGGAGATGCTGTCCACGGCTGCCTTCGAGGAAGGCCGCTTTGCACAGGCATTTCCGAGCTTCGGCTCCGAGCGCATGGGCGCGCCGGTGATGGCCTTCTGCCGCATCGACGACCAGGAGATACGCCTGCGCGAGCCGGTGATGGCGCCCGACGCGCTGATCGTCCAGGACCCGACGCTGCTGCACCAGGTGGACCTGTTCCAGGGGCTGACCGCAGAGGGTTTCGTGCTCGTGAATTCCTCGCGCAGCCTCGATGAACTCGGGCTCGCGGAGTTCACCGCACGCCTGCGGCCGGAACGGTTGCGCACCGTGGCGGCGAGCGAGATCGCGTTGCGCCACGTCGGCCGGCCGCTGCCGAACGCCGCGCTGCTCGGCGGCTTCGCCGCGCTCACCGGCCAGGTACGCCTGGCATCGGTCGTGAAGGCCATCGAGGCGAAGTTCCCGCGCAAGATCGCCGCGGCCAACGCCGCCGCGGCGACGGCCGCATGGGAGATCCTCGCACCCCGCCAGGAGCGCGCCCGTGCTTAGGCAGATGGAAGGCTCCCAGGCCGTGGCCCACGCCATTGCCCTGGCCCGCCCGCAGGTGATCTGTGCCTACCCGATCACGCCGCAGACCCACATCGTCGAGGCCCTGGGGCGCCAGGTGAAGAACGGCGAGCTGCCCGGCTGCGAATTCATCAATGTGGAGTCGGAGTTCGCCGCGCTGTCGGTGGCGATCGGCGCATCGGCCGCCGGCGCGCGCGCCTACACGGCAACCTCCAGCCAGGGACTGCTGTTCATGGCCGAGGCGGTGTTCAACGCCTCGGGGCTCGAGCTGCCGATCGTCATGACCATCGGCAACCGCGCCATCGGCGCGCCGATCAACATCTGGAACGACCATTCCGACAGCATGGCCATGCGCGATGCGGGCTGGATCCAGCTCTTCGCGGAGAACAACCAGGAGGCGCTCGACCTGCACATCCAGGCCTTCCGCCTCGCCGAGGACCTGTCCTGCCCGGTGATGGTGTGCATGGACGGCTTCATCCTCACGCATGCCTTCGAACGCGTGGACCTGCCCACGCAGGAGCAGGTCGACGCCTTCCTGCCGCCGTACGAGCCGCACCAGGTGCTCGACCCGGCCGATCCCGTGACCATCGGCGCCATGGTCGGGCCCGACGCCTTCACCGAAGTGCGTTACCTCGCCCACCACCGGCAACTGCGCGCCCTCGAACGCATCCCGGAGATTGCCGAACAATTCGCCGCCCGTTTCGGACGTCGCTCCGGAGGCCTGCTGCGCGGTTACCGCACCGAAGGCGCCGAGACGCTGGTGGTTGCCCTCGGTTCGGTGAACGGCACGCTGCAGGAGGTCATCGACGCCATGCGCGCCGACGGCATCGCGATCGGCAGCGTGAGCCTCGGCGCCTACCGGCCGTTCCCGCAGGCGGCGCTGCGGGCTGCGCTCGACCAGGCCCGCCGCGTCGTCGTGGTGGAGAAGTGCCTCGCCGCCGGGGTCGGCGGCATCGTCACCGAGGACGTGCGCCGCGCGCTGCACGACGGACACCGGCTCGACACCGTGATCGCCGGCCTCGGCGGGCGCCCCATCACGCGCGCGGCGCTGCGCGAGGTGCTGGAGCATGCCTGCCGCGGCGAGGCCGAGCCGCTCACCTTCCTCGACCTCGACCGCGAGGTGGTGGAGCGCGAGCTGGAGCGCGAAAGCCAGGTGCTGCGGCCAGGGCCGACAGCCAGCGCCGTGCTGCGCCAGGTCGGCCTGCCCGGCGCGCCATTCGGCCGCGGCCGGGAGGGCCGCTCATGACGCAGCAGGTCATCAAGTTCTACCAGACCGGCACGTTCACGGTCGGCAACCGGCTGCTCGACGAGAGCCAGCGCTCGGTGCAGGCCAACATGCAGCGCACCAACTCGCTCAACTCCGGCCATCGCGCCTGCCAGGGCTGCGGCGAGGCGCTCGGTGCGCGCTACGCCATCGATGCGGCGATGCGGGCCACGGGCAACCGCCTGATCGCGGTCAATGCCACCGGCTGCCTCGAGGTGTTCTCGACACCATACCCGGAGAGTTCCTGGCAGATTCCGTGGATCCACTCGCTGTTCGGCAACGCGGCTGCGGTCGCCTCCGGCATCGCCGCGGCACTGCGGGTGCGCGGCCAGGACGACGTGCGCGTCATCGCCCAGGGCGGCGACGGCGGCACCACCGACATCGGCTTCGGCTGCCTGTCCGGGATGTTCGAACGCAACGACGACGTGCTCTACGTCTGCTACGACAACGAGGCCTACATGAACACCGGCGTGCAGCGCTCGAGCGCCACGCCGCCGACGGCACGCACCGCCACCACCATGGCCGTCGGCGAGGAACCGGGCAACCCCTTCGGCACGGGCAAGAACGTGCCGCTCATCGCCATGGCGCATCACGTGCCCTATGTCGCCACGGCCACGGTCGCCAACCTGCGCGACCTCGAGTACAAGGTCACGAAGGCGATGGCCATCCGCGGCGCGCGTTACATCCACGTGCACGTGCCCTGCCCGCTCGGCTGGGGCTCGGACCCCGCGCTCACCATCCGCATCGCGCGGCTTGCGGTGGAGTCCGGATTGTTCCCGCTGTTCGAGGCCGAGCACGGCGAGGTGACGGCGCGCACGTCGATCCGCCGGCCGGTGCCCGTCGTCGAGTACCTGAAGCTGCAGAAGCGCTTCGCGCACCTGTTCGCCGCCGGCGCCGAGGCACGCCTCGCCCGCATCCAGGCGATCGCCGATCGCAACATCGCGCACTTCGGCCTGCTCGCTGCGGAGGCCGCGCCTTGAACAAGCCGTTCGCGATCACGCTCGATGTCGGCAGTTCACTGGCCAACAAGACCGGCTCCTGGCGCACGGAGCGCCCCGAGTATGTCGACCGGCTGCCGCCCTGCAATACCGCCTGCCCGGCCGGCGAAAACATCCAGGGCTGGCTCTACCACGCCGAGGGCGGCGACTACGAACGCGCCTGGCGCGCGCTGGTCGAGGACAACCCGCTGCCGGCCATCATGGGCCGCGTCTGTTATCACCCCTGCGAAGGCGCGTGCAACCGCGCACTGCACGACGCGCCGGTGGGCATCAACTCGGTGGAACGCTTCCTCGGTGACGAAGCGCTGAAGCAGGGCTGGGCCTTCGAGCCGCCGGCGGGCGCGAGCGGCAAGCGCGTGCTCGTGATCGGCGCCGGGCCCTCGGGCCTCTCGGCCGCCTGTCACCTGCGCCGGTTCGGGCATGCGGTGAAGATCGTCGAAGCCGGGCCGCTCGCCGGCGGCATGATGCGCTTCGGCATCCCGAAGTACCGCCTGCCGCGCGACGTGCTCGACGGCGAGGTGCAGCGCATCCTCGACCTCGGCGTGGAACTGGAACTCGGCCGCAAGGTGACCGACATCCGCGCCGAGATGGCCGCCGGGAAGTTCGATGCAGCCTTCCTCGCCGTCGGTGCCCACATCGCGAAACGCGCCTACATACCGGCCGGGTCGGCAGCGCGCATGCTCGATGCCGTCTCCGTGCTGCGCGACATGGAAGGCGCCGACCGGCCCATGCTCGGCCGGCGCGTGGTCGTCTATGGCGGCGGCAACACCGCGCTCGATGTCGCCCGTACGGCGCGCCGGCTCGGTGCCAGCGAGGCGATCATCGTCTACCGGCGCAACCGCGAGAAGATGCCGGCCCACGACTTCGAGGTCGAGGAGGCGCTGCAGGAGGGCGTCATGATCAAGTGGCTCTCCACCATTCGCCACATGGCCGACGCCGGCACCCTCACGGTCGAGAAGATGGCGCTCGACGACAAGGGCTTTCCCCAGCCCACCGGCGAGTTCGAGACCCTGGAGGCCGACTCCCTGGTGCTCGCCCTCGGCCAGGACGTGGACCTCTCGCTCCTCGACGGCGTGCCCGGGCTCGAGATCCGCGACGGCGTGGTCGCCGTCGGCCCCGACATGATGACCGGGTACCCGGGGATCTTCGCCGGCGGCGACATGGTGCCCTCGGAGCGCACCGTGACGGTGGCCGTCGGCCACGGCAAGAAGGCCGCGCGCTACATCCACGGCTGGCTTTGCGGGAACCCCTACCGCCCCGGGCCGAAGCACGAGCCGGCGGCCTTCGGGAACCTCAATCTCTGGTACTACAGCGACGCACCGAAGACCGTGCGGCCGATGCTCGACGTCGCCCGGCGCAGCTCGACCTTCGACGAGGTGGTGCGCGGACTGGACGAGACCAACGCGCTCTTCGAGGCGCGTCGCTGCCTGTCCTGCGGCAACTGCTTCGAGTGCGACAACTGCTACGGCGTGTGCCCCGACAACGCCATCATCAAGCTCGGCCCCGGCCAGCGCTACGAGATCAACACCGACTACTGCAAGGGCTGCGGGATCTGCGTCGAGGAATGCCCCTGCGGGGCCATGCGGATGGTGCCGGAGAAGATCTGAAGCGAAATCCGGGAGCCAAGGAATTGGCGCCTCGGGCGCGCGCCCCCGTAGGCAGGGCAAGATCCCACGGCTACAATTGGTCAAGCGCTGTGTTCTTCGGCCAACTCGGACACCACGGCGGCAGGGAAACACAACAAGGAGACGATCAGTATGCGCATGCAACCCTTCGCCCTGGCGACGGCGACCCTCGCGCTCACCCTGAGCGGACCGGCGGCGAACGCCCTCGAAGAGGCCGGCCAGGCCTACATCACGCCGATGGGCACCTATATCGACCCGGACAGCGATCGCACCCTCACGGGCGACAGCTACGGCGACAAAGTCGATTCCGGTGTACAGGGCGGCCAGCTCGCCGTCGGCTACGCCTTGAACGAACGCTGGAACATCGAGGCGGCGCTGCAACGCCTCAGCTTCGATGGCGAAACCACCAGCGGCAGCGACGTCGATCAGACGGGCCTGATGCTCAACGCGCTCAACGTCTACAACCGCGACGGCACCTTCGCGCCCTACTGGCTGGCCGGTCTCGGCTGGGTCAACACCGACGGTGGTGCCACCCAGGGCGACCAGGACAACCTGCAGGCCCAGGCCGGTGTCGGCCTGTTCACGGACCTCTTCGGCGAGCGCGTCGCGCTGCGCACCGAGGCGCTGTACCGGTGGGAAGATGCTTCCGACAGCTTCAGCGACTGGCTCATCAACGTCGGCCTGCAGATCGCGATCGGCACCAAGGCAGCGGCTCCGGTGGCAGCGGTGGCTGCTCCGCCGCCCCCCGCGCCGCCGCCCCCGCCCCCGCCCCCGCCGCCTCCCCCGGCCGACAGCGACGGCGACGGCGTGGTCGATGCCAGCGACCAGTGCCCGGACACCCCGAAGGGTGACCGCGTCGGACCGCAGGGTTGCTCCTGCGACGTGACCCGCCAGGTGCAGTTCGCCTTGAACTCGGCTGAACTCACCGACGAAGGCCGCGCCACCCTCGACGAAGTCGCCACCAACCTCACGCGGCTGAAGTTCGTTGCCGGCACCGTCGTCGGCCACACGGACAACACCGGCGCCGAAGCCTACAACCAGAGCCTCTCCGAGCGCCGTGCCACGACCGTGGCCCGCTACCTCGAAGGCAAGGGCATCGCCGTCGGCCGCCTGGCCGCCTCCGGCGCCGGCGAGAGCGAACCGATCGCCGACAACGCCACGAAGGAAGGTCGCGCGCAGAACCGCCGCGTCGTCCTCAAGCGCACCGACTGCGATCAGCCGCAGTAAGGTCGCCCGCGTCAGCCTGACGCCCGAACCCCGGTGGCGCGAGCCACCGGGGTTTTTTCATGGTTGCCGTTAACGGCGCACGCCCCCACCGGTAACCGGATCGGCCACGACTCCGATCGCCGCCCCTTCATCCCCGAGCCGCCGCAAGTGCGCGTTCAGGCGCTCGCACGGCTCACGGCGAGCGGCGACGACGGCCGGCTCCTGCGCCACGGCGGCAAACCCGAAGGCTGCGAGTTCGAAGACTGCTGCCGACGCCGATGCCTCATCGAGGCCGGCATGCGCGGCGATCCCGCCAATCGTCTCCGCACCCGCCCCGGCGAGCGTCCGGATCACGGCCCGGTGCGCGGGTTCATCGAGCCGTGCTTCGCCGAGCGCACCGCTGACGCGCTCGGCCACCTCGTCGGGGCGTACGGTCAGCGTCATGCGGGTCGCCCGCCACGCCGCGGCCAGGGCCTCATCCGCCAGCCGGCGCGGCGTTGCCACCCAGTAGTCGCGCCGCACGCTGGTGCCGGTCACGAACTCCCGCACCGTCTCGCGCAGGACGGTATCCCCGATAGTTCCCATCAATGCACGCTGCCCGGCCGTCATCGCAAAGGCATCGATCCTGTCGCGCAACGCGCAGGACCCCGCGAACTGCAACCCGGCACCGGCCAGCAGGGCGGCGAGTTCAACGAAACCGAACGGCTGCCAGTCGCGATTGAAATATTCGTGGGCCAGGTAGGACGGGCTCGCCGCCTGCAGGCGCTCGAAGCGGGCACGCAACCCGGGCAGCGCGCGCGCCGCGACCGGGTTGGCATCGAGGAGACGCGCGGTGAAGTCGAGCGCCTGCGCGATGCGCTCCAGCGTCGGGCCGGTCGCGGCACGGCTCGCGTAAGCCGCCATGACCGGACGCAGCGCCAGCATGTCGGCCCAGCCGGCCAGCGTGTTGCAGCTCGTGTAGACGACGCCGCCCGGCGCCAGCCGCTCGCCGATGAAACGGGCAATCACGGCGCGGTTCCCGGCCGACACCCAGCTCAACACGCCGTGCAGGCCGATGAAGTCGAAAGCGGGCAGGTCGTGGCACGCCGCGAACTCCTCGAACGTGGCCTCGGCGAGCACCGCGCCGGCGCCCGAGGCCGCATCGAGCGATTGCGCGAAACGCACGTGCCCGGGGAGCAGGTCGCAGCCCCACCAGCGCACCGGCGTGGCGGCCGCGTGGATCGCGAGACTCACGCCCTGCCCGAAACCGAGTTCGCAGGCCGTGGCGATGCGCGGCGGTTCGAGGCCGGCGCGCAGGAAAGCGAGCCGCGTTGCGAGCGGATTCAGCTCCGGGTGGTAGGCGTGGCTGTAGCCGATGTCGGTGACGTAACCCGCTGCGCGATCCGCCGCGTGCCGGAAGAGTGAATCCGCCACCCGTCACGCGCCCCGGCGGCCCGTCAGCACCTCGAAGTCCGCAGCCCGCGGTAGAGCGCCGCAGGCCCTGGCGATCGGCTCGGGCGGCACCACGATCCGCCGGTCCTGAAGGCTCAGCCAGGCGCCGCGTACCACCACCGTGGCGCAGTGCACGCCGTCCTGGCGCACGAGCTGGTGGCGGATCCGCCAGTGCTTCCAGTCGGGCGAACCGCCGGTGAACTCGAAGGACACGGTGACGGTGTCCCCGCCCGACACTTCGCGCAGGTAATCGGCCTCCTCGCGGAACAGCACCGGGCTCACGCCGAAGTCGAGCCAGGTCCTGCCCTCCAGCCCCTGGGCGGCGAAGGCCGCCAGCCGCGAGTGCGTGGCCCAGTCCATGAAGGCCGTGTGCCGGGCGTGCGCGTTGGGATCGAGGTCCGCCCAGCGCACTTCGCAGGTGGTCGTGAATGCAGTCATCGGACTGGTACTCTGGTTCACTTCGCCGCAAGCGTCAACGGCGGGACGCAGCACCATGGACCGGCGCCAACGGGTGTCGATTCCAGTACACTGCGGGACGCTGCCGACAGCGGCCCCGCGGACCGCCAGCGATGTGGGCATCGCGTGCTGGTTCTCCCGTCGCCCTTCACCAACGACCGAACCGACATGGAACCTGCCAGCACCCCGGATCTCGTCACGGCCCTCACCGCCTGCATCGGTCCCGGCCGCGTGATCACCGATCCGGTGGAACGCGCGCTGCTGAGTTCTGATCTCTACGCCGAGGGCGCCACCTGCGCCGTGGCGATCCGCCCTGCCGACACAGCCGGCCTCGCCGCGGCCGTGGCCCTGATCACACACGCTGGCCTGGCGGTGATCCCGCGCGGTGGCGGCCTCTCCTACACGCTGGGCTCGGTGCCGGACACCGGGCGCGCGGTCGTCGTGGACACGCGCGATCTCGCGGGCATCGTGGAGCTGGACACCGCCGGCATGACGCTCACGGTGCGCACCGGCACCACCTGGGAAGCCATCGATGCCGCGCTCGCGCCGCAGGGGCTGCGCCTGCCCTACTTCGGTACGTTCTCGGGCCGTGCCGCCACGGTGGGTGGCGGACTCTCCGGCGGCGCCCTGTTCTTCGGCACGGCACGCTACGGCGCGGCCGCGGACAACGTGCTCGACCTCGAGATCGTCCGTGCGGACGGGCGCGTGCTGCGCACGGGGCAGGCGGCGTTCCGCAACGGCAAACCGTTCTACCGCACCCATGGGCCGGACCTCACCGGTCTCTTCCTGCACGATGGCGGGGCGCTCGGCATCAAGACGGAGGCGACGTTCCGGCTGATCGAGCGGCCCACGCACACGGGCTTTTTGTCCTGGGCATTTCCGGATGCGGCCAGTGCCGCGGCCGCACTGTCCGGGGTCGGGCGCGCCGGCCTGGCTGAAGAGGCCTACGTGTTCGATCCGGCGACGACCGCACGCGGCATGGCAGCGAGCAACCTCGCGAGCGACCTGCGCCGCCTGCGCGGCATCGTCACCGGCCAGGGTGGGCTGCTCGCCGGGCTGCGTGCCGGTACGCGCGTCGTCCTCGCCGGCAAGCGCCTGGTGCCGGCCGGATGCCACTCCCTGCACCTCGTGTGCGCCGCGCGCACGGCTGCGGCGCTCGCCGCCGATCTCGATCACAGCGCCCGGCGGCTCGCCCGGCACGGCGGCCAGGAGATCCCGAACTCCATTCCGATGGGCGTACGCGCGCAACCCTTCGACAACCTCAACGGGGTCCTCGGCCCGCAGGGCGAGCGCTGGCTCGCGCTGAACGCCAAGGTGCGCCACGGCGACGCGCAGCGGATCATCGGACGCTTCGAAGGCTTCATCGCTGGCTACCGCGAGCGCATGGCCGCCACGCGCGTGAGCCACTCCACGCTCTTCACCGCCATGAACACCCACGCCTTCAGCTTCGAGGCCGTGTACCACTGGCCGGACCGCTGGCTGCCGATGCACCGCGCCACCGCCGATCCCGCCTTCCTCGCAAGACTGCCGCCCGACACGCCGAATCCCGCCGGCGCGGCGCTGGTCGCCGAACTGCGCGAGCGCACGCTCGACCTCTACGACGAACTCGGCGTCGCCTCCAACCAGCTCGGTCGCACCTATCGCTACTACGACAACCTCGCGCCCGACACGCGCGCCCTGGTGGACGCGCTCAAGACCGCGCTCGATCCCGCCGGGCTGATGAATCCCGGCGTGCTCGCCAGTCGGCGGGTGCGGTGAGGGGCGGGGGTCGGGGGTCGGGGGTCGGGTCGCGACTGGCGTCGCTCCTACGGGGTGCTATCCGGCGGGGACGCGGGAATCGGGTCGCGACTGGCGTCGCTCCTACGGGTGCTGATCGGGCGTGGGCTGGCCCCGTAGGAGCGACGCCAGTCGCGACCGAAGCCGGCACCGCGCCCGATCACCACCCGTAGGAGCGACGCCAGTCGCGACCTCCTGGTGTATGTTTACGCCTTCAGCACCAAGGCGAGCCGAACCGTTCCTCGTCTTCGCCCGCGTGCCGCACAGGTCGCCCAACCCAACAGGAGCTACGCATGCCGTATCAGGAACCCGCCGAGTCGCTGCCGAGCGACGTTCGGGACATGCACCAGGCCATCGAGTCGCTCAGGGAGGAACTGGAAGCGGTCGACTGGTACCACCAGCGCGTGGCCACCTGCCGCGATCCCGAACTGCGGGCGCTGCTCGCCCACAACCGCGACGAAGAGAAGGAACACGCCGCCATGCTGCTCGAGTGGATCCGTCGCCGGGACGCATCCATCAGCGAGGAGCTGAAGGACTATCTCTTCACGAGCAAGCCCCTGGCCCACGAGTGACCAGGCGCGCCGGCGTCAGCGTGACGGATTGCGGGTCACGCGTCGCCGCGCGCGCAGCAGCGCCGCCGCCAGGGCGGTGCCGGCCAGCGGCCAGGCCGGCGGCAGCGGTACGGCGGCGACCGTCAGCACGACCTCGTGGTCGAAGTACAGGACGTCGAAGATCAGCGCCGGGTCGAAGCCCACCGGCACGATGCTGTTGAAGGCACCCGCGAGATCGCTCGCATCGGCCACGCCGTCGTCGAAGGTGATGATCGTGAAGGTGTCGCCGAGCACCGGGTTGTAGCCGTCGAGGCTCGTCACCTGCAGCACGCCGTCCAGGGCAAGATTGCCGAGCACGACGTCCATCGTGTCGAACATCGACAACGACGCCAGGTTCACCTGGAAGAGACCCACGGCGGTCTGCGTGTAGTTGCCCGCGATCGTGAGGTCACCGACCGTGGTGGCCGTGCCGGGCCGCACTTCACCCGCATTGATCACCGCCCGCGCGTTCGCCGGGTCGTAGGTGCCCGTGCCCTGCAGCACGCCGTGGTTCTGCAGGTCGATCGAAAGACCCGTGGTCGCGAACGTCGTCCCTGCGGCCGTCGTGATCGTGCCGGCGTTGTCGAACGCACCCGCGTGCTGGATGGACCCGGCATTGACGTTGAAGTTGCCGGTGTTGTTCAGCGTGACGCCGAGGTCGAACAGCGTCACCGAGTTGCCGTTCTTGTTGTAGGTACCGACGTTGTTGAAGACGTGCGGCCCGCCGACGTTGTGCTCGATGAAGGCCTGGAAGGTATTCTCGTCGTTGAACGTGCCGTTGTTGTTGAGGGTGGCACCGTTCCAGAAGCGGATGGCGTTGTTGTTGACCGCCGTGTTGCCGGTCCAGGTGGTGGTCGCCTCGAGGTTCACCGTGCGTCCGCCGACGATCGTCTTCAGGTTCGGCCCCGAGATCGTCACGTCATTCGTGAAGGTCGTGCTTGCCGCACCCGAGATCGCCCCGCCCGTCCAGGTCGCCTGTCCCTGGAAGACATGATCGGTGCCGGCAAGCGTGCTGCCGGCGAGCAGGAACGCCGTGGTGTGCGTGCCGCCGTTCACGCTGACCGTGGTGTCCCCTCCCACGTTGTCCGTGATGATGGCGAACGTGCCCGCACCGGCCGTCGTGACGTTGTCCAGCACGTTGGCGCCGTCCTGGAACTGCAGCGTGGCGCCGGCGGCGATGTTGAACGTGCCGGTGCTCGTCCCGCCCGATGGCCGCAGGATGCCGGCGTTGATGTTGACGGTGCCGATGTTGTTGAAGGCAACGCCGCCGTCGACGATCGTCAGCGAGTTGCCGTTCTTGTTGTAGGTGCCGATGTTGTTGAAGTTGTGCGGCGCGCCGACGCTGTGCTCGATGAAGGCCTGGAAGGTGTTGTCATCGTTGAACGTGCCGTTGTTGTTGACGGTGGCACCGTTCCAGAAGCGGATGGCGTTGTTGTTGGGGCTCGTATTGCCGGTCCAGTTCGTCGTGGCGTTCAGGTTGACCGTGCGCCCGTTGACCATGGCCTTGGTGTTGGCGCCGGTGATCGTCAGGTTGCCGTTGAAATCCGTGACCTCGAAGTCGCCGACTGCGTCACCGAAGATCGAGCCGCCCGTCCACGTGGATGTGCCGTTGAAGACGTGGGCGGTCCCATTGATCGGGCCACCGCTCAGCAGGAACGCCGAGCCAACGGTTCCGCCGTTGATGGTCGCGGTGCCGTCTGCGCCGACGCCGTCCGTACTGACGATCAGCGTTCCAGCACCCGCGATGGTGGCGCCGTTGAGGACGTTGGTGCCGTTTCGGAACTCGATCGATGCACTCTCCGCGATGTTGATGCTGCCGCTGTGGGTGCTCGCCGTCATGTTCATGGAGCCGGCGTTGACGTTCAGCGTGCCCGTGTTGTTGAAGGTCGCCGTCACCGTCGTGGTGCCGGTCGAGGTCGCGTCCTTGGTCCAGGTGCCCGTGTTGTTGAAGGCGTTGATGCCGCTGCCGGTGAGCGAGTTGTTGAAGGTGTTCTGGTCGGTGAAGGTCGCGTTGTTGTTGATCGTGCCCGTGGCGAGCGCGATCGTGTTGTTGGCCGCCGTGTTGCCGCTCCAGGTCGTGTTGCCGTTGAGCGTCACCGTGCGAGTGCCCGAGATGGTCTTCCCGCCGGGCCCGCTGATGGCGAGCGGACCGTCGTACTGCGTCACGGCCGCACCGTTCTGCGTGCCGGTCGTCCAGGTCGAGGAACCGGTCACGGTGAGATTGCCCGTGCCCGACAGCGTCCCGCCACCCTGGTTGAAGCCGAGGATGGTGGCCGGGGCGTTCAGCTGCGGGTTGCCGCTGTTGACGACGGCGATGTCGACCGCGGCCGGCGGGCCTGCGGGCGTCCAGTTGGTGCCGATGGCCCAGTCACCCGCGACGTTGACATTCCACGTCAACGTGGCGGCGGAAGCCGGGATCACCGTCAGCCATGCGACGGTTGCGAGCACCCGGGCCTGGAGGCGACAGTGGCAGCTGCTCATGGCGGCGCTCCTTTATCTTTGGTTCTTGGCGGAGGCGACGAGGCCCAGCGATCTTGCGCCCGGGCTGACTCGGGAGCAAGGGCCGGCGAACGCGACCGGATTATGTCGTGTGGATGGGGCCGGCGAAAACTTCGAAACTTCGACCCGGCACCGCGAGTGCCGCGACCCAGCACCGCGAGCGCTTCACCCGGCCGTCGATCTGGCCAGTCGGTCCGCACTCGCCCGGTAATGAACCAGCCCGGTTACCACGACCAGAGCCGATAGCGGTCCTGCAACACCCGCCAGAACCACGATGGAATACGCCAGTGCCTGGGGATCACCGAATCCGTAGTCGGTCACCAGTGCAACCAGGGTCGGACCGAGACCCAGGCCGACGAGATTGACGACGAAGAAATACAGGGCCGTCATCTGTCCGCGCAGTTCGTTGGGGGTGATGAGCTGCAGTGCCGCGCCGGCGACGCCTCCATGCAGGCTCGACGTGAAGGTTGCCGCTGCCAGCAGCACGAGGGCCGCTTCGGCCGAGGACACCAGCGCCATCAGCACGAAGCACGGCGTCATGGTCGACACCGACCACAGCACGACACGCAGGTGGGCGTCGGTCCGGCCGCGGCGCCACCAGCGATCCGCCAACTGCCCACCGACCAGCAGGCCGCTGGTACCGAAGATCATGAAGATCACGCCATAGGCAGTACCGACCTCCCCGGCCGACCAGCCGTGACTGCGGATGAAGAAGGTCGGAATCCAGGTCGTGCTGCCGAAGACCACGATCACCAGCAGCGAGAGCCCGCCGAAGTGGTGCTGCAAGACGCGCCGGTTGGCACGCAGGTGGGCCAGGAGACTCGCCTCCTGCGCGGTCCCGGTACCGCCTGCCGCCGATGCCGGGGTGACCAGGGTCCGGTCGCGACGCACCGGCTCACGCACGAGCAATACCAGCAGGGCCACGAGCAGCCCGGGAAGGCCCGTCAGCAGGAACGCGAGCTGCCAGGGCTGCAGCGTTCCTGCCCCGGGCAGCGTGACGGGCGGCAGACCGGCTACCGCATCGACGACCAGTCCGCCGATCAGCAGCGCCAGCCCCGAACCGATCGGCAGGCCCACGGAGTAGGCGGCGATCGCGCGACCCAGCTGATTCCTGGGAAACAGGTCGCTGATCATCGAGTAGGCGGCCGGCGACAGCGCCGCCTCACCGACGCCGACGCCCACGCGGGCGGCGAACAGCTGCCAGAAACTCCGGGCGAGTCCGCAGGCCGCGGTCATCAGGCACCACAGGGTGATGCCGACGGCGATCAGGTTACGGCGGTTGTAACGATCGGCAATCCGTCCCAGGGGAATGCCCATCAACGTATAGAAGATGGCGAACGCGAACCCGGCGAGCAGGCTGATGCGCGTGTCCGAGATGCCGAGATCGTGCTGGATCGGTGGAATCAGCAGGCTGAGGACCGTGCGATCCACGAAGGACACGGTGTACGCCATCATGAGCACGGCGAGCGCAAACCATGGTCGCTGCGTGCCCGCCATCTCCCGTCAGCGCCGGAACAGCACCGAGATCCCGTAGGTGCGTGGAGGCTGATAGGTATTCAGCTGCTGGCGATAGGGCGCGAAGGCCACGATGTGCGTCTTGATCAGCTCGTCGCCGAGGTTCTTGCCCCACAGCGCCACTTCCCAGCTGTCGTCGCTGGCGCGCAGTGCCAGGCGCCCGTCCACCACGCTGTAGCTCTCCTGGACCTCCAGCGGCGTGTTGGATGCCTCGAAGTAGATCCTGGCCTGGTGCGTCCAGTCGACGCGGGCCGCGAGTGTTCCCAGATCGCCGACGGACCACTCGTACTGCGTCCCGACATTCCACTTGCTCTTGGGTGCCCGCGGCAGCGTGTTGCCGGAATTGTCGGCTGTCACACCGCCGGCAAAGTCCTTGAACTCGGCATCGAGCCAACTGTAGCTGGCGTTGACGTCCAGCCCGATGACCGGCCGGTAGAGCAGCTCCACCTCGACACCCTTGATTTCCGCAGTCGCCGCATTGCCGATGACCACGCAGCAGAGCGGGACCAGTTGGGAAACCTGCAGATCCTCGTAATCCGTGAAGAACGCAGCCACGTTGAGCCGCAGGCTGTCGGCCAGCCACTCGGTCTTGGTGCCGATTTCGTAACTCCAGGCATACTCCGGATCGTAGGCCACGGCGGCGCTGGCACCTGTTCCCGCCGTGCCCTGGTAACCGCCGCTCTTGAAACCCCGGGCAGCACTGCCATAGACCATGGCGTCGTCGTTGATCCGGTAGCTGACCGCGGCCTTGGGGGTGAACGCGTCCCAGTTCTCATCGGCCGTCACGGCGTACTCCGCACTCAACGGTGGCCCCAGCCCCGGGCCGGTCAACTGGATGCCGGCCAGGTCGGCGTCCTTCTTTTCCCAGGTCAGGCGTGCTCCCAGCGTCAGGGTGAGTCGCGCCGTGAGGTCGTAGTCGGCCTGGCCGAAGATGGCGAAGCTGGTGGAATCGACGTCCTGCGGAAACGAGACCTTGCCAGTCACCGCCGGCGCCGGGAAATCCTGGGTCAGCATTTCGTTGCGCTCGATGTTCTCGTGCAGGAAGTAGATGCCCGTCACGGCGCGCAGCTTCTCCTCCAGCGCGCTGAAGCTCAACCGAAACTCCTGGCTGAACTGGTCGGTTTCCTCGATGTTCTCGTTGTACGACTCGATCTGGGCCGGGGGGTTGATCGGGTTGCTGAAGAAGCCGTCCGCGTGGGAATAGTCCGCGTTGCGGTACGCGGTCACCGACGTGAACGTGCCCCAGGCCGTCCTGTAGTCGATGTTGGCGGTGAGGCCCATGACGTCCCGGCTCAGATAGCCATCCCTCACCGCATTCACTATCCGCTCGTCCGGGTTGACGCCCACGCAGTGAATGCCACCCTGGAACGAGTAGTCGCAGACATTGTCCCGCGGCTGTCCCTTCTGATCCTGGCGGACGAGGTCCATCGACAGGACCGCGTCCAGGGCATCGCCCGGCGCATAGCGGACGGCGATCCGACCCGAGGTGGAGTCCTCGTCATCCACGTGATTGCCTGTGGTTTCGTTCAGGGTATAACCGTCCCGCTGCCGGGAACTGACCGCAGCGGACACGGCAACGGCGTCGCTGAAGGCATGGTTGAAGCGCCCGAGCAGCTCCATCCGGTCGTAATCGCCGAACGTGGCGCCCACCTCGGCAAAATCCTCGTCCATCGATGGCTTGCGGGTAACCAGGCTGATCGCGCCACCCACCACGTTCTTGCCGAACAGGGTCCCCTGGGGACCACGGAGCACTTCCACCCGCTCCACATCGAAGATGTCGAGCGTCGCGGCACCCCCACGACCGATATAGACGCCATCGATGAACATCACCACCGACGCGTCACCGCCGGCGTTCGAGGTGATGCCTTCGGTGCCGATACCGCGGATGGCGAGGTTTGGTTCGCCGGGATTCACTTCGGTCGCCGTGAAGCTGGGCGTGCGCTGCGCGATGTCCACCATCGCGTTCATGCGGTTGGTCCGCAGCACCTCCTCGTTGAAGACGCTGACGGCGACGGGAACGTCCTGCAGGTTCTGCTCGACACGCTGGGCAGTGACCACCACCTCTTCGATGACCTTGCCCGATGCGCCCGGGGTGGATGCCTGCGCATGCGCTGCCTGGGCAATCAGCAATGATGCCAGCGGCAGTCCGAGAGCGAAGGTCGTCTGGTTTACGCGTCGCGCGACCGGTTCCAGTGACATGGCACTCTCCTCCTGTCGACAATGCATGACTTCCGGCCTTGCCGGGTCCTTCAGAACTCCATCCGTACTACTCAGTTGCTGCGGGAAGAATCAGTCTGCCGGAAACTTCGAAACTTCGACCCGGCACCTCACTGCGGGTTGTCGCAGGTGCCGATCTTCTTGCCGGTGAGCCTGATGGTCATGGTCATGCCCTCGGCAGTGGCCTTGATGAGCCCGGTGTACGCGTCGCTGCTCTCGAAGGTCATCTCGCCGGTGCCTGACATCGGATGTTCGCCCGAGCACTGCATGGTCCAGGTGGCCTTGTTGCCGGCAAGCCGGTAGTCCGACATCACGCAGCTCGGGTCACCGCCCGGCGGGGGCCGGGTCCAGGTCTCGGGCGCGCAGACCTTCAGGCTCTGCGGCGGCGGCGAGAACGGCATGCCTTGCATCGTCATCTGGGAGGTCGTCTGCCACAGGATCCCGGGCGGATCGGCAGCATGGGCCGGTGAGAAAAGGAAGAAAGCCAGTGCGGCGACGCTGGCGCCGGCATCGAATCGCGTGCCCATGTGTCCTCCCCCTCGCCGCGCCACGGCGGCTGCCTGCTATGACATCGCCTCATATGCTCCCGGCGCCGGGTCTTGTCAAGGCAGACTGCGGGGCCGCCAGCAGAACCGAAAAACTTCGAAACTTCGACCCGGCACCGTTTCTCACCGGCTGTCGCCGGGATGACAGTCACGGACAGCGTATCGGCGCACGTTTCACCTGGCTGGAGGGATTCGTCGGGAACCACGTTGGGGACCAGCACCATGACAACGCAAAATGCCATCCAGTTACGCATCACGGGACTATGGATTGCTGCAGTCTGCGCGCTACTGACCGCACCGGCGCTTGCCGGCGACCCGCTCCAGATGCAGCTTCACTGGGCCGAGATATCCGGTGTCCGCCAACTCGAGTTCGGCAATTACGAACGCGGCGTGCAACGGCTCGAGGCACGCCTGGCCGTGGCGCCGTTGCCGTCGTTGCGTGCACCGATCCTGATCGATCTTTGCGTCGGGTACACGCTCCTGAAGCAGTTCGATGACGCCGAGGCCGCCTGCGATGCAGCGATCGCCACGGGTCACTACGAGGGCATGGCCTTCAACAACCGCGGTGTCGTCCACATGCTGCAGGGTCGGCACGAAGCAGCCATGGCGGACTTCCGCACCGCCAGGGGCAACTTCTCCAATACCCTGGCACGTGCCAACATCGAGCGGGCCGGAGAGCAGATTGCGGCGATCGAGCGGCAGCGCGCGCTGGCGGCCGTGGCGACGAACGTCGATGTGAACGACGTCAGCACGGTCATCCTCGCGGAGGAGCGCCGGTAGCCGGACGAGGCCTTCGGGGCCCGTTGATGTCCGGCGTCCTGCGCTGCCGGTGGTAAACTTCGAAACTTCGACCCGGCACCGATCGAGACGCCATGGCAGACGATGTCTACATCGATCCGACGCGCGCGAGTTTCGATGCCTTCAAGGCGCTGGCGCGCGACACGCCGATCCACATGCTGAACCTGCTGCGGTTCCGGCCGATTGCCGATTACCCCGCCGGACACAGCCATGCCGGCCGTGGCCTCAGCGGTGCGCAGGCCTACGACGAGTACGGGCGCGCGAGCCACGCGATCTTCACACGGGTCGGCGGCTGCATCGTCTGGCGGGGCCGGATGGAGTGCATGGTGACGGGGCCGCAGGACAAGCACTGGGAGCTCGCCTTCATCGCCGCATACCCGAACGCCGCGGCATTCCTCGCGATGATCAAGGATCCGGACTACCAGAGCGCCGTCGTCCACCGGCAGGCGGCGGTGCTCACCAGCCGGCTGATCCGGTTCGCACCGCTCGCCACGGGAGCGGGGTTCGGGGCGTGAGCCGGCCGACGTAACGCATCGAAGTCGACACCCTGTCCGCGGTATCCTCGCATCGACCGACGCCGGCGCCCCGGGGACGCCGGCGCCATGCCTGCATGCACAAGGCCAACAGTCGATGAACCTGCAGTTGACGAGCGAGCAACAGATGCTGCGCGAGAGCGCCGCACGCTGGGTGGCCGAACGCGGCCGGCCGGCACAGGGCGCCGTGACCGTCGGCCCGGTCGGTGCGCGCTGGCGGGAGATGGCGGACATGGGCTGGCTGGCAATGACGCTGCCCGAACGCGATGGCGGCCTCGGTCAGGGGGTGGCAGAAGCCTGCGTGCTGGCCGAGGCGCTGGGAGCCGGGCCGGTGGTCGAACCCTACCTGCCGGCCGTCGTGCTCGCCGGCGGTCTGCTCGCGGCCGGCGGCTCGGACGCCCAGCGCCAGCGTTGGCTGGCGGCCCTGGCGTCCGGCGAGACGCTGGTCGTGCCCGCTACCAGCGAGCGCGCAGCCGGCCACGACATCGGGCTGACCGCCACGCGCGCCGCGCGCCAGGGCACGGGCTGGGTCCTCGACGGCGACAAGACGGCCGTGGCCGCGGGCGACATCGCCCAGGCCTGGATAGTGGCGGCTCGCGCTGACGAGTCGACGATCGCGTTCTTCCTGATCGAACGCGGCACGGCGGGCGTGACCCCGCGTGACTTCCCGTCGATCGACGGCGCCGGTGCCTGTGCGCTGTCGTTGCGCGGCGTGCGGCTCGACGACTCGGCGCGGCTCCCCGGCGCGACGCGGGCGGCGTTCGGGCAGGTGAACGATCAGGCCCTGCTGGTCGCATGCGCTGAATCGGTCGGCGCCATGGACACGCTGGTCAAGGCCACGGTCGAGTACACGAAGCAGCGCATCCAGTTCGGCCGGCCACTGGCTGCCAACCAGGTCTTGCGCCACCGGATGGCGGACATGTCGATCGCCACCGAGGAGGCGCGTTCCATCACGCTCGGTGCCATCCTCGCGCTGCAGGATGCCGAAGGCAGCGGCAATGCACTCGCCCGGACCCGTGCGGCAGCGGCGGCGCGCGCCAAGGTCGGCATGGCGGCGCGGCGTGTGGCCGAAGAGGCCGTTCAGCTGCACGGCGGGATGGGCGTGACCGAAGAACTGACCATTGGCGTGTACCTGCGCCGCCAGATGGCGCTCGACGCCATGCTCGGTCCGGCCGAGTGGCACCTGCGTCGCCATGCGCAGTTGCGTGGGGCGCGTGACGGCGGATCGGAGGACCGGAATGTATCGCTCGCTGGAACCTGAGGACATCGCGTTCCGCGACGAGGTGCGCGCCTTCCTGCGCGAACACCTCTCGCCAAAGCTGAGCCGCGCCACGCACCTGACCACCTCGGTGTTCCCGGAACCGGAGATCGGCCACGCGTGGCACCGCATCCTGTGGCAACAGGGCTGGGTGGCCCCCGGCTGGCCCGTCGAGTACGGCGGCACCGGCTGGAGCCTGGTGCAACGCTGGATCTTCGCCACCGAGACCGCGCGCGCCGGTGCACCCGCGCTCTCGCCGATGGGCCTGAAGATGGTGGGCCCGGTCATCATGAGGTTCGGTTCGCCGGAGCAGAAGGCCCACTACCTGCCGCGCATCCTCGCCGGCGACGACTACTGGTGCCAGGGTTACTCCGAGCCGGGTTCGGGCTCCGATCTCGCATCGCTGCAGACGCGTGCCGTGCGCGATGGCGAGCACTACGTCATCAACGGCACCAAGACCTGGACCACGCACGCACACCACGCCAACAGGATGTTCGCCCTGGTACGCACGGGCAGCGAGGACACGCCCAGGCACCGCGGCATCAGTTTCCTGCTGCTCGACATGCAGTCCCCCGGCATCACCATCCGGCCGATCCGCACCATCGGCAGCGATCACGAGGTGAACCAGGTCTTCTTCGACGACGTGCGCGTGCCGGTCGCCCAGCGCATCGGTGAGGAAGGCCAGGGCTGGGCGATCGCCAAGTACCTGCTCGAGTTCGAACGCGGTGGCTCGCTGAACTCGGGCGGCCTGCGCTGCCACCTCGAGGAGCTGCTCCGGCTCGCCCGGCACACGCCTCGTGGCGATGGCTGCATGCTCGACGACCCCGACATCGCGCTCGCCTTCTCGCAGGTCGAGATCGACATCGACGCGCTGGAGATGACCGAGCTGCGCGTGATGGCCTCGCTGCAGACCGGCCAGAATCCGGGCGCGGTGTCCTCGCTGATGAAGCTGCGCTGGAGCGAGATCGAGCAGGCCATGACGCACCTCGGCGTGCGGCTGCTGGGACCCGATGCGCTCGTGTGGGAACACACGCGCCCGCTGTTCGCAGCGGACGCCCGGCCGGTACTTGACGACCTGGCGCGGCCCGTCACCCCGAAGCATCTGAATGCGCGGGCGTTCACGATCTTCGGTGGCACCTCGGAGATCCAGCGCGACATCATCGCCCGCGAGCTGCTGGGGACAGTTTACTGATGCCAACCGCACTCCTCCCGGTCCTGCTGCTCGTCGGCATCAGCGTGGCCCATGCCGGTGACGCACCGCCGGTACCCGCCGCCATCAGCCCGGAGGCGCAGCAGTTCTACCGCGACATGAAGCCGCGCGCCGCGGCACCGATGAACCATGCCGATCCGCAGGCCATGCAGCGCATGCGCGACGGGCTGGCGAAGATGTTCCTCGCCAATGCGCGCAGGATCACCACCGACTACACGCTCGAGACCGTGGATGCCGGCGGCGTGACGGCCTACTGGGTTCGCACCGGCAGGCCGCGCCACGCGAAGAAGGCGATCCTCTATCTGCACGGCGGCGGATACATCATCGGCGCCGCATCCGCGCAGCTCGGCGTACCCCTGCGCGTCGGACCGGCCGCCGGCGTACCGGTGCTCTCGGTGGAGTACCGCCTCGCGCCCGAGCATCCCTACCCCGCTGCCGTGGACGACTGCCTTGCCGCCTACCGCTGGCTGCTGAAGTCCGGCTACCGGGGGCGCGACGTCGCATTCCTCGGAGATTCCGCCGGCGGCGGGCTGGCCATCACCTGCGCGCTCGCCGCACGACGCGACGGCCTGGCCACACCGGCTGCGGTCGCTGCTCTCTCACCGCTCGGCGATCTCACCCCGACCAGCGACACGCGCGTCACGCTCGCCGGCTGGGACCCGATCGTGGTAGGCGATCCGACCGCACGCTTCGCGATCTATGCCGGCACTCACGACCCGCGCGACCCCCTGATCTCGCCCGTCTACGCAGACTTCACGGGCTTTCCACCGCTCCTGATCCAGGTGGGCACGCGCGAGGTGCTGCTCAGCGACGCGGTCAGGCTCGCGCGCCGCGCGCGAAGCGCCGGTGTCGATGTCACGCTCGACCCCTGGGAAGGCATGTGGCACGTGTGGCAGGACCACGCCACGGCGCCGGAAGCGAAGCAGGCGTCGATCGAGATCGGCCGGTTTCTCGAGTCGCGCCTGACGGCTCGACGCCGAGCAGCACGACCGTGATGAACGCTGCAGCAATTTAACCTGTGTTAAGGCCGGCATGCGCCGGCCGGATTAGCGTTGCCTCCAATCCTCCCTGAAGAGAGGACACCTCGGTTCGCCCGAGGGGGAGCTCGAACGATGCACATTCGCACCCTTCCCGTGCTCGCCGCTGCGACCATCCTCGGCACGCTGTGCCGCCCGGCAAACGCCGACACGCTGGAGCTCGCTCTCGTGATCGACGGCTCGTCGAGCATCGCGCCGGCCGACTGGACGCTGCAGATCGGCGCCTACCAGAGCATCTTTCAGGACGCCTTCTACACGAACTTCATCGCGCCCAGCCCGTGGGACGACATCGTCGTCGGCGCGTTCGTGTTCTCCGGCGGCACCATCACGATTACCTCAGGTGGCGTACCGATAGGCACCGAGACCTTCGCGGTCGCGAGCCATCTCGCCTGGACCCATATCGACAGTGACGAGGACGCGTTCGCCTTCGGCGCCGGATTCGCCGGGCTGCCGCAACCCGGTGGCCAGACCAACACGAGTGCGGCACTCAGCGTCGCCATGAATGGCGGTGAAGTCGGCTGCATCAACCCGGCCATCTGCAACGTCTCGCCGAAGAGCACGCGACCGGGCCTGCTCGACAACGGCTTCACGGGCGACAAGCTGGTGATCGACATCTCCACCGACGGCGTGCCCACGCTGCCCAACGGTGCCGGCACGCCGAATGCGGCCGACCGGGCACTCGCCATCGCCGCGGCCAACGCCGCGCGCGCCTCTGGCATCACCATCAACGCCATCGGCGTCGGTAACCTGGACGCCACGTTCCTGGCAGCGCTCGTCGGCACCGACCCCGCCGCCGAACCTGCCGGATTCTTCCTGACCGCGGGCAACTTCAACGAGTTCGAAGCCGCACTCCGGGAGAAGGTCGGCCGCGAGACGATGGTGCCGGTTACGCCGGCCTTGCCGCTCGCTCTGACCGCCTTCGGCGCTGTCTTCGCCTGGTGTCGGCGGCGGCGTGCGGAACACACATCGTGCGCCGATACCAGCGCCGGCCATTACCCTGCGAGCGCCTGCGCGAGCAGCGGACTCATGGTCCTGGCCCACGGCGCCACTCGTTCGAGCTGAGCCGCCAGGCGCAGCAGCGTCGCTTCATCGCCGTAGCGGGCGCCGAACATGGTGCCGACCGGCATGCCCGCGGCGTTCAGGTGCAGCGGCAGGGTGATGGCGGGCTGGCCGGTGCAGTTGTAGAGCGCGGTGAAGTCGCTGCAGCCCGTCATGCTGGCGTAGAACTCGTCGAGCGGCAGGTCGAGGGTGAAGTCCTCCACCTTCCACGGCGGGCGCGGCGAGATCGGCATCAGCAGCACATCGAAGTCCTGCATGAAGCGGCTCATCGCGAAGCCAAGGCGCTGTATGCCCTGGCGTGCGGCTTCGTAGTCCACGGCGCCGACCCTGGCGGACTGCTGGTACAGGGCCAGCACCACGCGCTCGAGGTCGTCCGCACCGGGCTCCCGGCCGAGTTCACGGGCGCGGTCACGGATCTGCAGGCTGACGCCGACGAGCGCCAGCGGTCCGAAGTTGTCGGTATAGCGGACGAACGAATCAGGCAGGGCGGCCTCGTGCAGTTCGTGACCGAGCGAGCGACACAGGTCGGCCGCCTTGCGCACCGCATCGAGGCAGTCCTGGTGCACGGGGCTGCCGAGCGGCGACTGCGTGACGACGGCGATGCGCAGCCGGCCAGGCTCGCGTTCCAGTTCGCCCACATAGAGGCCCGCGGGGGCCGGCGGCCAGTAGGCTGCGCCGGGTTCGGGGCCCTGCGTGAGGTCGAGCAGCAGCGCCGTGTCGCGCAGGGAACGCGACACCACGTGCCCGCAGGAGAGTCCGGCCCAGCCCTCGCTCCTGTCGGGACCGAGCGGCGTACGCGCGCGCGTGGGCTTCAGGCCGACGAGTCCGCACAACGCCGCCGGAAAGCGGATCGAGCCGCCGCCATCGGTCGCGTGCGCCACAGGCACGATGCCTGCGGCCACGGCGGCCGCGGCGCCGCCCGAGCTGCCGCCCGCGGAGTATTCCGGGTTCCAGGGGTTGAGCGTCCTGCCCCACAGCGTCGAGATGGTGTTCGGCAGCTGGCCGAACTCGGGTGAGGCCGTCTTGCCGAAGATGTTCAGGCCTGCCGCCTGGTAGCGTTGCACCACCGTGCTGGTGTGGGTGGCCACGCGGTTCGCGAAAAAGCGCGAACCGTTGCTGGTCACCGTGCCCTTGAGCTGCACGCCGAGGTCCTTCAGCAGGAAGGGCACGCCGGCCAGCGGCGCCTTCGGGTCGATCGATTGCAGCGCCGCGCGGGCCTCGTCGTAGTGCTGTAGGCAGACGGCATTGATGGCGGGATTCACGGCCTCGGCGCGCGCGATCGCGAGCTCGAGCAGCTCGGCGGCGGATACCTCGCCTCGCTTCACCAGTGCGGCCAGCCCGGTGGCGTCCTGCGACAGGTAGTCGCGCATCGCCCCGCGAGAGGTGGCCGCTGCGACAGCGCCGGGAGGCATCAGGGCCGCAGCAGCGAGCATGGCGCCGGTGCGGATGAAATCGCGGCGTGTGGCGTCGGGTGCGTCGGTCATGGGGAACTCCATTGCGGTGAACAACTTCGAAACTTCGGCCCGGCACCAGTGGCTGGCCACCGAATGGCTTTCCATGTACTCTGCTGCAGTCCGGCAGAACCGCCAACACTACCGGGGCAATGAAGAATAAGCAGCTGTTCAACAGTCCAGGGAGACAAGTTTATGCTGCAACGTCTGACAGCTCTTTTGGCCTTGGCTTCGTTTACGGTTGTATCCATCGGGGGATGTTCGCTCGGCGCCGCACGATCGGAAGCCATCAATATCATTCCCTCGCATCCAGGGGCAGAGGTATACGTTGACGGTAATCTGATCGGAAAAGGAACTCAGACCCCGACGCTCAGCCGCGGACAGGCACACTCCGTCATGGTGAAGTGCGGAGACAGCGCCGGGACGGGAATGATTGACCGCAAGATTTCCGGAACGGGAATTGCCGATATCGTCGGTGGCCTGATCATCCTGCTGCCATTCTTCGGACTGATGTCGGATGGCGCTTATGACCTGGTTCCGAACACACTCACAGTGGCCGTTCCAAATTCTAGCGGCTGCGCTCAGTGAACCCGGACCGAGGCCTGCCGGTGGAGCCGACCTGACGACTCGTACCCGCCTGCCTCCCGTCTGCCCTGGTTGGTAATGACGACGCGAGCCGCCGGGCTCCAGCAGACAGCAGTTTTCCAGCCCTTTCGCAAGACGGGTCGCGACTGGCGTCGCTCCTACGGGCGCGCATGCTGCGTGATGTGCCACGGCTGGTATGCTCGCGGCCTGCGTTCCGTCGATCGGGAATCACCGTGGATCCGAACTGGCTCATCTGGGCTGCCGCACTCCTGCTGGTTGCGCTCGGCTTTGCCGGGCTCATCCTGCCGGCGCTGCCCGGGGTACCGTTGTTGTTCCTGGGTCTCGTGGCTGCGTCCTGGGCCGAGAACTTCACGCAGGTCGGTGTCGGGACGCTCGCGGTGCTGGCGCTGGTGGCGCTGCTCGCCTGGGGCACGGATTTCGCCGCCGTCGCCTTCGGTGCGCGGCGCTTCGGGGCCACGCCGCGCGCCGCCTGGGGCGCTGCGGCCGGGATGCTCGTCGGACTGTTCTTCGGGTTGCCCGGCATCCTGCTCGGGCCGCTGCTCGGCGCGATGCTCGGCGAGCTGATCGGCAACCGGTCGCTGCGCGAGGCCGGCCTGGCGAGCCTCGGCGCCACCCTCGGTCTCGCCATCGGTGCCGCGGTGAAAGTCGCACTCGCCTTCGTGATGATCGGGATCTTCCTGGTCGCACGATTCAGCTGAAACCGTGATATCACACTCGATTGCATCGTTGACTAACGCAATTCGTATCGATATGTTTCCCGTATTACGGTAATACGATCGATCAATCCATGGATCCGGTAACCCTTTCCCCCAAGTTCCAGGTGGTCATCCCGCGCGAGATCAGGGAGCAGCTCGGGCTCACGCCCGGCCAGAAGATCCAGGTCGTGCTGCTGGACGACCGCATCGAGCTGGTACCGGTGCGTCCGATTCGCAAGATGCGGGGTTTCCTCAAGGGACTCGATACGCGCGTCGAGCGCGAAGCGGACCGCACATGAATGTCGTGGATTCGAGCGCCTGGCTCGAGTACCTGGCAGATGGACCAAACGCCGACTACTTCGCGAGGACCGTGGAGAACACGCGCGAACTGCTGGTTCCGGCGCTGAGCATTTTCGAGGTCTTCAAGCGCGTCATGCAGCAACGGGGCGAAACGGCCGCCGTGCATGCGGTGGCAGCCATGCAGCAGGGACGAGTCGTGCCACTCGATGCGCTGCTGTCGATCCGCGCAGCACGGCTCAGCCTGGCGCTGCGGTTGCCAATGGCCGATAGCGTCATGCTGGCGACGGCACGAGCCTTCGACGCCGAATTCTGGACACAGGACGCCGACTTTCAGGGCGTTCCCGGCGTCCGCTATCGCGCGGCCAGCAAGCGCTGAAGACGGTGCCGGGTCGAAGTTTTGAATTCGGTGCCGGGTCGAAGTTTCGAAGTTTTCCGGGAAGGAA
>JADZBS010000147.1 GCA_020851975.1 Gammaproteobacteria bacterium
CCGAAGCCGTGGTTCACGTCGAGGCTGGTGACGCGGAACTCGACCAGGGATCCGGCCGGCACCTCGAGCTGCGAAATCGCCGGGATCTGCCCCAGGTCCGCGGTACTCAGGATCGGCTCGTCGGAGAACACGAAGTCGAACTGCCGTGCCGCCACGTAGATCACGCGGTCAGGCCTGGCGTCGACCCCGGCATAGGGTGCGCGTGGCAGCGTCGCCACCAGAAGCGCCACCAGTGCCGCCGCGGCGGTGGCGAAAAACGCCTTGCGCAGGCCGTAGGCGCGATGCACGTCGATCTCGGCGGACGATCGCGTGCTCAGCGCCACCCACGCGAAGACGGCGACGATGACAGCGGCCACGGCGAGGAATGCGATGAGAATGGTGGACTGTGGCGCGGCCAGGACCGGCCACGACCGGTCCGCCGGAACCGCTGGCGGCGCTGCAACCGGTGCCGCCGACGCGCTGGCGAGGTAGGCGAGCAGCGCACGGGCTTCATCCTCGCCGAGCCCGAGGTTCGGCATCACGATGCGGTTGTAGCGCTCGACGAGTCGCACCGCGACCGGATCGCCCGCCGCGATCATTGCCTCCGGCGCCATGACGAATCGCAGCAGCCACTCCGCGGTGCGCCGCTGCGTCACGCCGTGCAGGTCGGGTCCGACGCGGTCGCCGCCGCCGATGGTATGGCAGGCGGCACACTTCTGTTCGAAGGCGACATGGCCGTCGGTCACTGCTTCGGCGCGCGCCGCACCGGCCAGCGCCAGCGTGACCAGCAGGACGGACAGCGGCAGGGTGTGCATCGGCAGGCTCCGTCGCCAGGGGACTGCCTGCCTGTGTAAGGTCTCCTTCTTACATGGCGCTTACGGAAATGAGGCTCGTTCCAGGTGCTACTACAGCCGCCTGACCGTGAACCGCCGTACGCTACCGCTTGCGAGGGCGGCCACGCGGCCGGTGACGGCGGGCGATGCCGGTTCCGGGCGCATAGGCGGCGCGGGTTTCCTCGGCCACCGGCTGGAACGGGCTGCGAACGGTGATTTCACCGAACACCATGCCGGGCTGCAGGTCTTCCGTGAGCAGCGTGCCGCAATCCTGCAGCCGGGCGGCAGCGACTATCAGGCTGTCCCACCAGGTCAGCCGATACCGCTGCTCGACTGCCCGTGCCTGCCGGAGCAGCTCACGATCGGTGGGCTGCGGGTCCCAGGCGAGCAACGTCTCGATATCGTCCCAGGCATCTTCCGCGCGCATGCCCGGTTTGAGCTTGCGGGTTACGGTGACGTAGTACTCGTTCAGTACCTGATGGCTGGTGCGACCATTCTGCTCGCGCCACAGGCGTTCCAGCCAGCGCATGGCCATCGACTGCTTGTCGGGATGCGCGGTATCACGCGCATACACCAGCACATTGGTGTCAACGAAGACCGTGTCGATCATGGAGTTCTTCGCGCATCGGGTAGCGCTCGCCCTCCCGGCTCAGGCGAACGGGTTTGCGCCCCAGATAGCGGCGCATGGCACGCTCGTAGTCCCCCGACTCGCGCATCCTGGCATCGAGCAGCTCGCCGATGAATCGCGACAGGCTCATGTCCTTGCGTGCCGCATGGACGCGTGCCCACGCGGCGGTCTTTTCATCGAGCGTGATGGTGACGTTTTTCATGGCAAACAAATAACACGGGAATCGTGTCAATAACAAGCGAGGGCGGACGGAGGAAGAGGGCGGGCATCACTTGCACTGCCGGCAACATGGGCTTTGAACGTCCTGTTCGCGCGCAGGCCGACCCGCGGGACGCCGGTGCTGCGACAAAAAGCCGCGGCTGCCACGGCAGGCACACCAGGGCACGATGGTTCGCATGCAGCCGGCCACGATCCGGGCCGCCGCCGCGCGGTGATACAGTAGCCACCTGACCATGAACCGCCGCGCGCTCGCCCTCGTCATCCTCGTCTTCGTGGCCGTTGCTGCCGGGCTGGCGGCATTCAAGTACTGGCGCGTCTCGTCCATGATCGCCGCCGCGGCGGCGTTCGGCGAGCCGGCCGAGGCCGTCGAGGTCGCCGTCGTGCGGTCCACCACCTGGCAAGCCGAGACCAACGCAGCCGGCACCGTGGTGGCGCGGCAGTACGTGACGCTGAGCAACGAACTCTCCGGCACCGTGGCGCAGGTCTACTTCCGCTCCGGGCAGGTCGTCGAGGCGGGCCAGCCGTTGCTGGAACTCGACACCCGCACCGAGCGCGCCGAACTGCGCAGTGCAGAGGCCGACATCGGCCTGGCGCGCCTCACGGTCGAACGCACGACGAAGCTGGTGGAGCAGCGGGCCGGCACGCAGGCCGAGGTGGACCGCGCCCGCGCGCAGCTCGCGCAGGCCGAGGCGCGACGCGACATGATCGCGACCGCCATCGCGCGCAAGGTGCTGCGCGCGCCGTTTCGCGGGCGCATCGGCCTGCGCGACGTGCACCCGGGCCAGTATCTCGCCGAAGGCACGGAGCTCACCACGCTCGAGAGCGTGGACGACAGCGTGTTCGTCGACTTCCGCCTGCCGCAGGAGACGGCAGCGCGGCTGGCGCCGGGTGCGCAGGTCACGATCTCCGGCGGCGCGCTGGCGGTGCCGGCACCGGCCATCGTGCGGGCGATCGATGCGCGCGCCGACGAGACCTCGCGCACGGTGCGCGTGCGTGCCGAAGCGGCCGGGCCTGGTGATGCGCTCAGGCCGGGCGAGTTCGTCGATGTCACGGTCGGCGCCGATGCACCGCGCGCCGTGCTGGCGGTTCCGCTCGCCGCCGTGCGTCGCGCTGCCTACGGGGACCACGTGTACGTGATCGGCGCAGCCGCCCGGGGCGAGAAAGGCCCGCGTGCCGAGCAGCGTTTCGTGCGCACGGGACCCGTGGTGGGCACCGACATCGTCATCCTCGAGGGCCTCGCGGCCGGCGAGCGGGTTGCCACCGAGGGCTCCTTCAAGCTGCGGCAGGGCTCGCTCGTCCAGGTCGTGGCCGGCGCGGCCGCTGCCGGCGGCACTGCCACGGCGAGCGACGGCAAAGCCGCCGACGACAAGGCCGTTGACGGCGAGACCGGGCGGTGAACGGCCTGCTCGCCACGTTCATCCGGCGGCCGGTGCTCGCTGTCGTGGCGAGCCTCGCGATCCTGCTGGTGGGTGGCCGCGCGGCGCAGAACCTGCCCATCCAGCAGTTTCCGCGCATCGAGAGCGCGGCAATCCAGATCCAGACGGTCTACATCGGTGCGAGCGCCGAGGTGGTGCGCGGCTTCATCACGACGCCGGTCGAACGCGTCGTTGCCACCGTCTCCGGCGTGGACTACGTCGAGTCGGCCAGTGCCGCGAGTCTCTCCACCGTCACGGTACGCCTCAAGCTCGACGAGGACGTGAACGTCGCGCTCACCGAGATCGGCGCCCGGCTCGACCAGATTCGCGCGGAACTGCCGGCCGAGTCCGAGCCGCCGACCACGCAGGTCCTGCGCGCCGACCGGCCTTACGCCACCTTCTACATCAGCTTCAAGTCCGACCGCCTCGATCGCGCGCAGGTCACCGAGTACCTGACCCGCATGATCCAGCCGCCGCTCGCCACGCTGCCCGGCGTGCAGCGTGCCGAGGTCGAGGGCGGCACGGCGCTCGCGATGCGCATCTGGCTCGACCCGAGCCGCATGGCCGCGCTCAGCATCGGCGCGCGCGAGGTCTGGGACGCACTCCGTCGCAACAACTACCTCTCGGCGCTCGGGCGCACCGAGGGCCAGTCGGTGCAGGTGGACCTGCTCGCCAACACCGACCTGCGCAGCCCGGAGGAATTCGCCGCCCTGGTGGTGCGCCAGGGCGATGGCGCCACGGTGCGCTTGCGCGACATCGCCCGCGTCGAACTCGGCGCCGAGGAGGCCGCCGTCGAAGCCCGGGAGAACGGCGAGCCGGCGGTGTTCATGGCGGTGTGGACGTTGCCCGGCGTCAACGAGCTGGAGGTTGCCGACGCCCTGTACCGGCGCCTCGACGAGCTCCGCCCGACACTGCCCGCCGGCATGCGCATGCTCGTCGGCTACGACGGCACCGTGTACATGCGCAACGCCCTGAAGGGCATCGCCACGACCCTGGCCGAGACGGTGGCTATCGTCGCCTGCGTGGTCTTCCTCTTCATGGGCTCGTTGCGCTCCGCGCTCGTGCCGCTGGTGGCGATTCCGATCTCGCTGGTCGGCACCGCCATGTTCATGTACCTGCTCGGCTTCTCGCTGAACCTGATGACGCTGCTCGCTGTCGTGCTGTCGGTCGGCCTCGTCGTGGACGATGCCATCGTCGTCGTGGAGAACGTGCAGCGGCTGGTGGACCGGGGCATGGGCCGCTTCGAGGCGGCACTCGCCAGCGCACGCCAGCTCTTCGCGCCCATCGTCTCCATGACCATCACGCTCGCGGCCGTGTATGCGCCGATCGGCTTTCTCGCTGGCCTGACCGGCGTGCTCTTCAAGGAGTTCGCCTTCACGCTCGCCATGGCGGTGCTGATGTCCGGCTTCGTGGCGCTGGTGCTCTCGCCCGTCATGAGCGAGCGCCTCGTGCGCGAGGGGAACGAGCGCACGCGGCTCTCGACCTGGGTGGCGGATCGCTTCGAGCGGTGGCGCACCCGCTATGCCAGCGTGCTCGATGCGACGCTCGCCCAGCGCAACCTGGCACTCCTGGTCGGCGGCGCCACGGTGCTCCTGCTGCCGCCTCTGTTCCTGCTGTCGCCGCGCGAACTCGCACCGACGGAAGACCAGGGTGAGATCAGCTTCTACGTCGAGTCGGCACCCGATGCCTCCGTGCGGTATACGGCGGAGCGCACGTCGGAGATCGCCCGGCGCCTCCTCGAGCTGCCGGAGGGCTGGATCAGCTGGGAGATCTCGCTGCCCGGCACGGCTTTCGGGGGGCTCACGCTCAAGGACTATGCCGAGCGCGAGCGCAGCGCCCGGGAGATCCTGCCAGAAGCCTACAGGATCGTGACCGGGATCGCCGGTGTGCGCACCTTCGTGTCGCTGCTGGCGGCGCTGCCGGGCGCCGGCCAGTTCGACGTCGAGCTGGTGGTCACTTCCACCGACAGCGCGGCGCAGATGGCGCCGGTCGCGCAGGCGATGGTGCAGGCGGCGATGAAGTCGAATACCTTCATGTTCGCCGACACCGACCTGAAGATCGACGTCTCGCAGGTCAACGTGATCATCGACCGCGATCGTGTCGCCGATCTCGGTCTCGACCTCACCGGCGTCGGCGAGGATCTCGGCGTGCTGCTCGCCGGTGGCTACGTGAACCGCTTCAATCTCGACGGGCGCAGCTACAAGGTGATCCCGCAGGTCGGCGACGCGGACCGGCGCGATGCGAGCCGGCTGCTGGATCTCAAGGTGACCGGCCCTGGCGGCCAGCTGATCCCGGTCTCGAGCTTCGCGCGCATCGAGAGCGGCGCCGCGCCGCGCTCGCTCAACCGCTTCCAGCAGCGGAATTCATTCAGGATCAATGGCGGGGTCTACCCCGGCCTCACCAAGGAGCAGGGACTGGCGGTGCTGGAGGATGCCGCCAGCCGCATCCTGCCGCCCGGTTATGCGATCGACTACGCCGGCGAATCGCGGCAGCTGCGCACCGAAGGGGCAACGCTGTCCGGCACGCTGGCATTCGCCGTGGTGCTCATCTATCTCGTGCTCGTCGCCCAGTTCGGCAACTTCCGCGACCCGCTGGTGATCCTGCTGGCGTCCGTGCCGCTGGCCCTCACCAGCGCGCTGGTGTTCACCTTCCTCGAGTTCACGACGATCAACATCTTCTCGCAGGTGGGCCTCATCACGCTGGTCGGACTCATCGCCAAGAACGGCATCCTGATCGTCGAATTCGCCAACAAGCTGCGCGAGCAGGGCATGGACCGCGTGGCAGCGATCCGCGAGGCGTCGCTCGAACGGCTGCGGCCCGTGCTGATGACCACCGCCGCCACCGTCTTCGGCCACCTGCCGCTGGTGCTGGTGTCCGGTCCCGGTGCGGCGGCGCGCAACAGCATCGGCATCGTGCTCGTCTCCGGCATGGCGGTCGGCACGTTCTTCACGCTGCTGATCCTGCCGGCCGTGTACCTGTGGCTGGCGGGAAAGCACGAGGTGGCGGATACGGCGGCAGCCGTGCCGGCTACGTCACGCTAGAACCTGATCCGGGAGAAGTTCTCGTGGAAGCCGGCAGCCGGCAGAGGTTGCACGGTGAGCCCGCCGTCGGCCTGGCGCCGTGCGAGGAACACGGGCTCGATCCGTGTGCCGAGCGCGAGCGCGTCGGCACCGGCCAGGGATCCACCGCGCGCGTCGGTCACGCGTGACAGCACGGCGAAGTCGGCGTCGTCCGCGTCGGGCAGCGCGGCGATCGCCTCCTGCCGCATGCCGAGATCGATCAGCAGGTGGCTGAGCAGCGAGTGACCCCTGCCGAGCTGCAGGAACAGCGATTCCTGGCCGCGCTGTTCCCGCCAGGCGCGAACGGCCTCGTCAGCGAGCACGGTGGCCGTGAACACGCGGATATCGGTGTCGGAGCGCTCGCGCAGCGCCAGTGCGGTCACCGCAGGTGCCGGTTCGCGCACGAGATGGAGCCGGTCGATCGCCACGATACGCAGCAGGAAGGCGAGCCCGAGCCCCACCGCGACCACGGCGAGCCAGATGGCGAACGCCCGGGCGCGCGCCGGCGGCGCGAACGGCTGCCCGGCCGGCAGCCGCCGGAACGGGTTGAACATCGGCACCGTCGCCATGTAGGCCTCGGCCGGCGCGCCGTAGCGCGCGCGGACGACTTCCTCTTCGTGCCGGGCGAGCAGGTAGTAGAGGCCGAGCATGACGAGATAGGTGGCGAGGATGAAGAACCGCGGCCAGAGCAGCAGCAATCCGGCGCCGGCCACCGCGAGGCACAGGTACTGCGGGTGGCGGACGCGGCCATAGAGCCCGCCGCTCACCAGCTGCTTGCGCACGAACTTGCCCCAGTACAGCTGCACCGCGCAGGCGAGGAAGGCGAGAACGCCGATGAGCGTCAGCACGGCGCCGAGGATCGACAGCCAGCGGAACACCGGCCAGGTCGTCTGCGCCAGGTGCGGCAGGAAGAACTGCGGCAGCCAGGCGGTGGCGGCGAACTGCTCGAGACCGTGGAAGAGCGGCGTGTAGACACTGTAGAAGTAGGCCGCGGCCGGCGAGATCATGATGATCATCTCGAGCGCGCTCACGGCGTAGAGGAGGATCGGAGCGATCCAGGGCCAGCGGGCGCCGGAGGTGGTCGTCATGGTGCCTTCGGCCGGGCGCGCCACTTGCGGTAGAACGCCTTCTGGTCGTCGTCCATGGACGGGCGCTCGCCGTCGATCCATACCTGCTCGACCTCCGTGGCCGGTTCGAGCAGATCGCCGTCGGTCAGTACCAGGCTCGCGCTCTTGCCGGGCGCGATCGAGCCGAGCACGTCGTCGAGGCCGAGGATGCGCGCCGGGTAGAGCGTGATCGAGCGGTAGGCCGCTTCACGGTCGAGGCCATGGGCGGCGGCGATGCCGGCAAAGAGCGTGATGTGGCGGGCGTTCGCCGAGCCGCCCGTGCGCGTGCCGCTGGCGATGGCGAAGGTGACGCCGGCGGCCTCGAGCTTCGCCGGCATCGAGTAGAGCGCGTCGTAGGGATCGTCGGGCCGCGGCGGCTCGCCGACGATGTTCGTCAGGACCACGGGTACCTGGTGGCGCGCGAGGAGGTCGGCGACGAGCCCGGCGTCGCGTCCGTCGGTGATCACGAGGCGCAGCTTGCGCTTCGCCGCCAGCCCGACGGCCGCCTCGATGGCGTGCTTCTCGCGCGCCGTGGCCCACAGCGGGCGCTCGCCACGCAGCACGGGCTGCAGCGCCTCGAGCTGTGCGTCGTATTCCGGCGGGCGGCCGCCCTTTGCGGCGTGTACTTGCGCGCGACCGTACGCCGCCGCCCCGTCGAGGAGCCGCTCGAGCTGCGCGATGCGCTCGTCGGATTCCTTCTTGCGGTCGGCGAGGCTCTTCTGGCCGCCGACGAAGAGCGCGTACTGCGGCGGCACCGGCTCCGGCCAGCGCAGCACCACGGCCTGGCGATCGACGGCCGTCATCCGCTCCCAGGTCCAGCCGCTCGTGCGCAGCAGGCTCGTGTTCCCGGCGATGAGTCCACCCGAGGGCACGACGACCGCATGGGTGATGCCGCCCGAGCGGGCGACCGGGAAGTGCCGGCTCGCGGCGTTCACGGCCGGGGTGACGGCCGCATCCGCGTTGACATCGCCCGTTTCGCTGACGTCGACCGTGCCGGGCACGGAGTCGATTTCGCTGATGCCGAGCACGCTGTTGGTGTGGATCAGGCCGGGCCACAGGTGCTTGCCGGCGGCATCGATGCGCCCGGCACCGGCGGGAATCGCCGTGTCGGGGCCGCCGACGGCCGTGATCCGCCCGCCCGCGAACACCACCACGCCGCCGGCAATTGCCGGCCCGGTCATCGTATGGACGGTTGCGCCGGTGATGGCGACGGTGCCGGCCGGCGCATCGATGGCGTAGCGGTAGCGCTGCGGCGGTGCCGGCGGGTTGGGCGTGGCGGCGGCGACCGTCGCCCCGGTCGTCGTCGCACCGAGTTCCGTGGCGAGCCGCGCGCGTGCCGCGGCGACCGTGGCCCGGTGCGCCTGGTCCGCCTCCCGGCTGAAGCGCAGCCGGCCATCCACGAAGGTCAGGTCGGCTACGGAATAGACGCTGAGCGGATCGCCGCTCCAGACGACGAGGTCGGCATCCATCCCGGCGGCGATCGAGCCGACGCGCCCGTCGATGCCGAGCTGGCGCGCGGGACTCGTCGTCACCATGTCGAGCGCCTGCTGGCGGCCGAGCCCGCCATAGCGGATGGTCTTGGCGGCCTCGAGGTTGAGCCGGCGGGCGAGGTCGGCGTTGTCCGAGTTGAGGCTGGTCAGCACGCCGCGCTCGGCCATCAGCGCCGCGTTGTAGGGAATGGCATCGAAGGCCTCGGCCTTGAAGCTCCACCAGTCGGAGAAGGTGGAAGCCGCTGCGCCGTGCGCCACCATCTCGTCGGCGACGCGGTAGCCTTCCATCACGTGCTGGAAGGCCGCGATGCGGATGCCGGACTCCTCGGCGACGCGCATGAGCATGAGGATCTCGTCGGCGCGGTAGCTGTGTGCGTGTACGAGGCGGCGGCCTTCGAGCACCTCGACCAGGGCCTCCATGCGCAGGTCGCGCCGCGGCGGCACCGTGCGCGCTCGCGCCCGCTTCGACAACGCGTCGTAGCGGCGCCACTCGTCGCGATACTGCGCCGCCTCGGCGAATGCCGCTTGCACCAGTGCGGCCACGCCCATGCGGGTCGCGGGGTAGCGCAGCTTCTCCCCCGGCATGCCGTTCCTGAACGCGGCCTGGGTCGGATTTTCGCCGAGCGCGAACTTGATGGTCGGCGGGGCGCCGTCGAGCAGCAGCTCGGATGGCTGCGTCGCGCCCCAGCGGTACTTGACGAGGGCGTTCTGCCCGCCGATCGCGTTGGCCGAGCCGTGCAGGACGTGTGCGGTGGTGACACCGCCGGCGAGCTGCAGGTAGATGTCGCGCGAGCGCGGGTCGAGCACGTCGGCGACCCGCACCTCGGCGCTGATGCTGTTCACGCCCTCGTTGAGATCGAGCGCCTCGGTGGCGCTGTGGCTGTGGGCATCGATGATCCCCGGCGTGACATGGCGACCGGTGCCGTCGATCACCAGGGCACCCGGACCGGCCACGAGGCCACGCCCCACGGCCTTGACCTTGCCCTTGTCGATCAGCACGTCGGTCCCGTCGAGGATGCCCTCGGCGGTCTGCGTCCAGACGGTGGCGTTGCGCACCAGCACCTGGGCGGGCGTTGCCGGCGGCGCCGGATAGGGCGTGACCGCAAGCGCCTCTTCGAGGCTCGGCTCGGCTCGGGCGAGGCCGCCGGCGAGGCAGCCGGCCATGGCGAGCAACGCGGCTGTCGTGCGCGCGCTCATGGCGCGCTCTCCTGCGGGCCGGCGGCGCGCCGGCCGTCCAATTTCATGGTGACCGAACCGCGCTCGGAGGTCATGGTGGACTCTCCCTTGAACGCATCGCCGGTGAGGACGACGGTGATCTTCATCTCACCGCCCGGGCCTGGGCTGACGACGGTGAGGGCGTTGCCCTGCAGGGTGACGCTGGTGAAGTCGCGCTTGCCGGCGCGGGCGCTCTCGCTGGAGCCGGTCCAGGCGTCGCGTTCGCCGGCGATGGTCCAGGTGGATTCGGCGGTCCGGCCCATCACTTCGGTGGTGACGGTCCAGCGGCCGCGCGGGTCGACGACGGCGTTCGGATCGCCGACGACCTTCGCGGCCTCGAACTTCTCGTGATGGCCCTGCACGAAGAGGTGGCGCACGGTCGCCTTGCCGTCGAAGAGGTCGCCGGCGACGATCATCACGTTGGCCTGCTTGCCGGGCTCGAGCGTGCCGAGTGCGGCCGAGAGGCCGAGGAGGCGTGCGGGCGTGGTGGTGACGGCGGCGAGCGCCTGGTCGGCGGGCAGGCCCGCCTTGACCAGCGCGCCGAGGTTCTCGGTGAAGCGCCGCGGATTCTTCATGCCCGCGGTCACCAAGGCGACGCTCACGCCGGCGCGGGCCAGTTCTGCCGGCAGATGCGGGGCGGCGAGGTAGGCCTGCATGTCCTCGAGGTTCGCCTCGAGCAGGTCGTCGGCGCTGCCGAGGTCGGGCTTTGCCGGCAGCTCGAGCGGCAGCAGCACCGGCATCCCCGCAGCCACGAGCGTGTCGGCCCGGTCACCGAGACCGCGTGCGATCACCATGCCACCCTGCAGCCCGAACTCCGTGGCGATGCCGGCGAACCGGCCCGTGTCGAGCGCGGCGAGCGTCACCCAGGCGAGGGGGCGCTCGCCGGCGAGTGCCGCGAGCAGTGCCGCATCCGAGGCCCGGAACTCCGGTGGTGCCATTCCTGCCGGGTTCGCGGTCCAGCGCGCGTTCCACTCGCCGGCGCGTCGGGCATCGAGGAAGGCCTGGCGTACGGCAGCGACGGCACCGAACTTCGACGACGGGTACTGGCGCGCCATGAAGCTCGCGGTTTCGAGCGCCACGACCTGGGCCCCGTGTGGGCGGAGAACCAGCTCGGCCGGTGGTCCGTCACGCAGCATCAGCACCGCCGACTCGCCCCGGAACACGCCCTTGAGCGGCAGCACCTGCGCCGCGCCGAAGCCCATCTCGCGGTGGCGCGCCACGCTCGCGTGGTGCACGTCGAGCTGGTCGACGACCGCGGCTTCCGGGTGCACGGCCTTCAGTTCGTGGGGCGAGCCCGGGCGTGGCGGTTCCTCGCCGTTCCTGCCGCGCGGTGCAGGCGCTGCGGACGCCTCGGTGTCGAGGCCGACCGTGGCGGCGGCGTCGACGAGGGCGGGATAGACCGTCCAGCCGGCTTCGGCCGGGATGACTTCGGCATCGGGCGGTACCGCGATGCCGGCGCCGACGGCTTCGACGAGGCCGTCGCGCAGCACCAGCGTGCCCTGTTCGATGACGGTGCCCGGCGCGCTGACGATGCGTGCGCCGGTGATGGCGTAGGTGCGCGGTCTGTCGGCGTGGGCGCCGGCCGCGGCGAGCGCCGCGCAGATTGCGAGCGCCCGGGCGGCGCGGGACCTCAGCCTGCCCTGGTCCCGCGCCGCCACGGATTTACTCCTTCGGCGGCGTGATGCCGGGCACGCCCTTGAAGTTCGCCGGACCGAGGTTCAGCGAGGAGACGTCCATCACGTGCGTGTAGAGGTTCGACATGAAGCCGCCGCCCGTGCTGCGCGCAAACAGCATCTTCTTGCCGTCCGGGGAGAGCGAGGGGAAGCCGTCGAAGCCCGGGTTGAAGGTCAGCCGCTGCGGTGCGCCACCGGCGAGATCACCGAGGAAGACTTCCCAGTTGTTGCCCTCGACGATGCGCACGAACACGTAGTGGCGGCCGTCCGGCGCGGGGTAGGGCGCCCAGTTCATGTCGCGGTCGAAGGTGCGCACCGTGTGGTTGCTGCGGTCGTGCTTGATGGTGAACACCGTCATCGGCGTCGGCTTCACCTTGCCGTACTCGCTGCGCTTCCAGGCGCG
>JADZBS010000148.1 GCA_020851975.1 Gammaproteobacteria bacterium
CCGACCCTAAACCCTCGGAGCAGTAGTCATGTTTCGCACGTTGTACGGGCGCCTGCTCCTTGTGATTCTCGGTTTTGGCCTGGCGATGATCACGATTTTTGCGGTCGTGCTGCTCGGTTATCACGAGACCTATCACACGGAGGCCGATCAAACCGTCAATCTGCGGCTGGCCCAGCAGTATGCCGACGCCCGCCTGCTGATCACCGACGAGCCACTGACGGTGTTCAATTTCCACGAAGGGATCGACAGGCTCGCCGACCTCAACCCGGACGTGGATATCTACCTCGTGGGTGCCGCCGGCGAGATCGTGGCCTCCTCGGTGCCGGCGGAGCACTGGGCCCGTCGGCGTATCGATCTGGGCCCGATCAGAGCGTTCCTTGACGACTCCGCTGCGCTGCCGATTTTCGGCGACAACCCGCGATTCGCGAACGCGCGCGAGATCTTCTCAGTGGCAACGGTGGCCATCCAGGACTGCCCCGCCCGCTATCTGTACGTGATCCTGCACCGTGAGCACCACGACAGCGCCGTTCGCCAGCTTCGCAAGGCCTACACCATCAACGAAAGCCTCGGGCTGCTGATCTCCTGCGGCGTGCTGGCAGTCATCGCGACGCTCATCGTGCTGCGGTCAATTACGCGACGGCTGAGCAGGCTCCGAGCCGACATGGAGCAGTTTCAGTCGGCGAACCTGACTGGGGCGCCAGCGTCACCCGATGGGGCTCCCGGACGCGGCATCGATGAAATAGAGCGGCTCGCCGACATGTTCCGCGACCTCTCGTCGCGGGTTCGGACCCAGATGGAAGAGCTGCGAGCAACCGACGACATGCGCCGCAACATGGTCGCCAACATCTCCCACGATCTACGAACGCCATTGACTACTCTTCAGGCTCACCTCGATACGCTGCTCCTGAAGGAAACCGAGCTCACCGCGTCCGAACGCCGCGACTACCTGGCGACAGCCGTGAATCAGTGCCGTCGCCTGGCGCGTCTGGTATCCCAGTTACTCGAACTGGCCAAGCTGGACGCAGGCCAGGTCGTCCCGCAGATCGAGCCGTTCCAGCTTGCCGAACTCGTCCAGGACATCGCACAGAAGCTCACGCTCCAGGCCTCGTCGAGGAACGTGCGGCTCCGCGCCGAGCACCCGGATGGCCTGCCCCTCGTCCGGGGGGACATCAGCCTGATCGAACGCGCCATCGACAATCTCGCCGAGAACGCGATCCAGTACGCGCCAGCGGGGACGGTGGTCACGTTGCGCGCCGCGCCCGGGTCCCCGGGCTTCGTGCGCTGCGAAGTGGCGGACGCCGGGCCCGGAATTCCCGTCGAGGAGCAGACGCGTATCTTCGACCGTTTTCATCGTAGTGACCGGAGCCGCTCGACCGGCACTGCGCATGCCGGTCTCGGACTCGCCATCGTCAAGGGCCTGCTCGACCTGCACGGAGTAACCATTTCAGTCGCCAGCCAGCCGGGCCAGGGATCGCGCTTCTCGTTCGAGATTCCGGTACAGCCATTCAATCCTGCCGGCTCCATCGCAAACTAGACCGGAATCCGATTCCGGCCGCGCCGTCTACTCGACCCGGGCAATGAGCCCCGCGGCGCGGTCGGTTCGTTCAGCGTTTCTCCCGCGAGGATTTCGCGAACATTGCGTACTACCGTGAAGCTTCGGACTTCACCATGCGCTTGCTCAATTCGCTGACGATTGTCGTCGTGACGACCCTGGTCGCGCTTCTCACGGTCATAAGCTCCGGGTTCATCGATCCTGGAGCGGACCAGCCTCACTCGCGTCCCTTGTCCTGGCTCCTGGAGGTCGCACGGCGCCGGGGCGTCGAGATGCGAGCAAGGACCATCGAAGTTCCGGTCCTTGATTCAACAGCGCTGGTACGCGCCGGCGCCGGCAACTACGACGCGATGTGTGTCGATTGCCATCTCAGGCCCGAAATGGCCGACAGTGAGTTGCGTCGCGGTCTCTATCCCCATCCTCCTGTACTGGCCGACATGATGCAGGCGACGCCGCCCGCCCAGGCCTTCTGGATCATCAAACACGGCATCAAGGCCTCCGGGATGCCGGCCTGGGGTCAGAGCATGGACGACGAAGCCATCTGGGGCATGGTCGCATTTCTGCAGCGTTTGCCAGGCATGACAGCCCGCGGCTACCAGCAGTTGGTGACTGAAAGTGCCGGCCACTCGCACCGCGGGGCGCCGGGGCTGGCGGGCCAGGGGGGGCCTGCGGAAGCGGACGAGAAAATCGGCGAGACCGCTGAGCACCACGACACGGACCGCATGCACGAGCATGCGGAAGGACACGATCACGACGAGAGCGGGAAACTGCCCGATGCCGACAGGCGCCGTAGTACTGGTACTGAATAGCGGATCGTCCAGCGTCAAGGCCGCATGGTTCTGCGCCGAAGCGGAACTACGCAGGCTCGGCACCGGCGCGGTCACCGGCATCGGCACGCCGCAATGCTCGTTCCGCGTAACGCACACCTCCGACGACGTGATCCGCGACGAGCGGCTGGAGGGGGCGGACCACGAGTCAGCCATCGACCTCCTGCTTACGCACATAGAGACCTGGGAATCCGCCGAACCGGTCGCCGCCATCGGCCACCGCATCGTGCACGGCGGCCACGAATTCGATCAGCCGGTTCTCGTTGACGACGAGATGCTCTCCAGGCTGACACCGTTGACCGCGCTTGCGCCGATTCACCTGCCGCAGAACCTGACCGGCATCGCGGAAGCAGGCAGCCGCTGGCCCGGACTGCCCCAGGTGGCCTGTTTCGACACCAGCTTCCACCGGTCCATGCCCGCCCTCGCCCGATTGACTGGCCTGCCCCGCGACCTCGAGAAGCGGGGGCTGCGCCGATTCGGGTTTCACGGACTGTCCTGCGAGTCCGCGCTGGCGAGCATTCGCGAACATGATGGGCCGGCGGCTGCGGCGGGTCGCATCATCGTCGCTCACCTCGGAAGCGGCGCATCCATGGCGGCTATCGCCAATGGACAGAGCATGGAATCAACCATGGGCTTCAGCACACTGGGCGGCCTGCTCATGAGCACCCGCTGCGGTGATGTCGATCCGGGCATTCTCCTGTACCTCCTGAACGAGAAGATCGTCGACTTGCCGGAGACCCAGTCGCTCCTGTACGAAAAGTCCGGGCTACTCGGCGTCTCGGGAATCAGCGGCGACATGCGGGACCTGCTCGGCCGACTGCAACTACCCGCGGTCCGTGAAGCTGTCGATTTATTCTGTTACTCAGCGCGCAAGCATCTTGCGGCGCTCACATCCATTCTCGGCGGTCTCGACCGCATCGTTTTCACCGGCGGCATCGGCGAGCACTCCGCCGAGATCAGGCAGCGAATTTGCGCCGGCCTGGCGTATCTCGGCGTCGCTCTGGACTTCGGTCGTAACGAGCGACATGAACGGACTATTTCGCTCTCCGACAGCCCGGTGGCAGTGCACGTCATTCCCGCCGATGAAGAAAATGTCATCGCCCGCCATACCTACCGGCTCGCAGTGTCACCTGGAACATCAGCGCAGGGTGTCGAAATTGCCATTCGCGGCCGTGGCCAGCATCGGCAGCAAGCCCAGCCAAGCGACTGCGGATAGCCGAAACAGATCATTGTTCATGGTGGACACACCTGCGCGTGAAACGCCCGATGGCAGCTC
>JADZBS010000149.1 GCA_020851975.1 Gammaproteobacteria bacterium
CCACCACGACGAGGCGGCGAGCGAGGACCTGCGCCTGCGCTACCGCTTCCTCGACCTGCGCCGCGAGGAGATGACGCAGCGCCTGCGCCTGCGTCACCGCGTGACCCGGATCCTGCGCAACCACCTCGACGCGGCCGGGTTCATCGACGTCGAGACGCCGATGCTCACGCGCACCACGCCCGAGGGCGCGCGCGACTACATCGTTCCGAGCCGCACGCATCCCGGGAAGTTCTTCGCGCTGCCGCAGTCGCCGCAGCTCTTCAAGCAGCTGCTGATGATGTCGGGCGTGGACCGCTACTACCAGGTGGCGCGCTGCTTCCGCGACGAGGACCTGCGGGCGGATCGCCAGCCGGAGTTCACGCAGCTCGACATCGAGACCTCGTTCATGACCGAGGACGACATCATGTCGGTCATGGAAGGGCTGATGCGGGACCTGTTCCGGCAGGTGCTGGGCGTGGAGCTGCCCGACCCGCTGCCGCGCATGACCTGGGCCGAGGCGGTCGAGCGCTACGGCATCGACCGCCCGGACCTGCGCATTCCGCTCGAGCTCGTCGAAGTCGGTGATCTCATGCAGGGCGTCGACTTCAAGGTGTTCGCCGAGCCGGCGGCCGACCCCGACGGGCGCGTGGCCGCGCTGAAACTGCCGGGCGGCGGCACCCTGTCGCGCAAGGAAATCGACGACTACACCGCCTACGTCGCCCGCTACGGCGCCAGGGGCCTTGCCTACGTCAAGGTCAACGACCCGGCGAAGGGCCGCGAGGGCCTGCAGTCGCCGATCCTGAAGTTCCTGCCGGATGCCACCGTGGCCGGCCTGATCGCGCGCCTCCAGCCGGCAGCCGGCGACCTCGTGTTCTTCGGCGCCGACAAGCGCAAGGTGGTCAACGACTCGCTCGCCGCCCTGCGCGTGAAGCTCGGACACGACCGCGGCCTGGTCGCCGAGGGCTGGCGTGCGCTCTGGGTGGTCGACTTCCCCGGTTTCGAGTGGGATGCGCAGGAGAAGCGCTGGGCCGCGCTGCACCACCCGTTCACGGCTCCGAAGGTGGCAACGCCCGAGGCGCTCGAGGCCGACCCCGGCCGGGCGCTCTCGCGCGCCTACGACATGGTGCTGAACGGCACCGAGATCGGCGGTGGCTCGATCCGCATCCACACCGAGGCGATGCAGGCGGCCGTGTTCCGCGTGCTCGGCCTCTCGCCCGAGGAAGCGGAGGCCAAGTTCGGCTTCCTGCTGCGGGCCATGCGCTACGGCTGTCCGCCCCATGGCGGCATCGCCTTCGGCCTCGACCGGCTGGTGATGCTGATGGCCGGCGCACAGAGCATCCGCGACGTCATCGCCTTCCCGAAGACGCAGACCGCGAGCTGCCTCATGACGGAAGCGCCCGGCGAGGTCTCGCCGCAGCAGCTCAAGGAAACCGGCATCCGCATCCGCAGCGCCGAGGCCAAGCCGGCCGCGCCGTGAAGCGCCGCGACATCCTCCTGGTCATTGCCGCCGCGAGCCTGCCGCCGACCGTGTCCGCCCAGCCGAACACGGAGAACGTCGTCCTCGTCCACGGCCTGTGGATGACGGGCGCCGAGACCGGGCTGCTGCGCTCGCGCCTCGCCGACGACTACACCTTCGACGTGCGGCAGTACAGCTACTACACGGTCGCCGTCGGCCTCGACGAGAACGTCGAGCGCCTGGCCGGCTTCCTGGCGGACGTGCCGGGCGAGACGCTGCACGTCGTTGGCCACAGCCTCGGCGGCCTGCTCGCGCTGCACACGGCGCTGCGCCGGCCCGACCCGCGGCCCGGCCGCATCGTCTGCCTCGGGTCACCCCTGCGCGGCAGTTCGGCGGCACGCGCGATGGCAGGGCTGCCTTTCGGCGAGGAACTGCTCGGTGCCACGATCCGCGACGCCGTGCTGAACGGTGGTCTCGAGGCCTGGGACGGGCCGCGCGAGGTGGGCGTCATCGCGGGCACGCTCGGTGTGGGCCTCGGCGCCGTGATCGAGAACCTGCCGGAGCCGAACGACGGCACGATCGCCGTGGTCGAGACGCAGCTGCCGGGCGTGAAGGATCACATCGAGCTCGGCGTGAGCCACACCGGCATGCTCGTCGCACCGGTGGTGGTCTCCCAGACCGCCTACTTCCTGCGGCACGGGCAGTTTGCACGAACCGGCGGCTGAGGGAGGGCCGGTGGTCACCGTGCCCGGGGCTGCGGGTCAGCTAGGAATTTCGGCGGTGCGACCGCCGTGTCCACCCCAGGAAGCCCAGTGCGGAGCCCAGCACCCAGGCGACGCCCGGAACCGGAACGGCCGCCACATCACCGCTGGTGACGGCCCAAGCGCTGTACAGCGTCGCCTTGTCGGCCACGCGCTGGCCACCCGATGGCATGCCGAAATACCAGGCGTTGGCTGGGGTCGGCAGGTCGGCGAGCGGCGGGTTGCTCGTGGTCTGGAGGTCATACCAGAAGATCAGGAACTCGGTGGTGTTGTTGCCGAGGCCACTGAAGGGAGACGTGTTCTGGATGCCGAGCGTCGGCAGCTGCGGCGTGCCATGCGGACCGGAGATGGGCGACGGCCCCCAGTAGGCGAGATTCCCCAGCGTGTCGTAAAACATCGAGGCCATCTCGGCGGCATCCGCGCCGACGCTGACCACGTTGTAGCCGCAGTCGGTATTCTGGCGTGCGAAGTTGTCGAGGCAGCCGTCATTGCCGATATCCACCATGTGCGGCAGGCGCCAGGTGGCCACGCCCAGGTGGCTCGCGCCGTTCATGGCCGCGATCCACGCTTGCGCGGTGTCCCAGGTCATCCGGCCCTGGGCATCGATCCCGCTGACGCCGAAGTCGTTGGAAGCAGCGAGGCTCGCATCCTGCAGCCAGGTGACGTTCAGGGTGTCGTCGTAATACGCCTGGCCGCTGAGGCGGCTGTGCAGGGCGGCCTCGGCCGTTGCAGATGCCAGGACGAGCCCCCCGGCGACGAGCAAGGCGTTGGCGTTCATGTCGTGCTCTCACCAGGCGCGAAAGCCGGGTGCGGCTTGTTCCTGGCTTTGCCCCCGACGATGCCAGCAATGCCGAGCGCAGACCCAAACAGCCAGGCCACTGCCGGTACCGGCACGGCGGTGAAGCTCAGCGTGTAGGACTGGAAGGCTCCCGAGGTGGCACTTTCCGACAATGCGCGCTTGATGACGACCGACAGCGTGCTGCCGGAGAGGCTCACGTCCACGCGGCAGCGGTCGTTGGCGCAACTCGTCAGGTTGTCATTGGCGATGCCGGTGTAGTACACCGGGCCTGCCATGCCCGACCGGACGTTCGTCAGCGTGCAGACGGAGCCCACCGTCTGGTTACAGCTGTCGTCGGTCTTGTTCAGCGTCGTGCCGAGGGCCAGCGTGGTCGTGCCATCGAAGGCGATGCTGTAGGCATTTCCGCCTGCCGAAAAATCCCAGGACACATTGGACAGGGTCACGATCGAATTGGCGACACCGCTGGTATCGGCCGTCGCGCTGCCACAACCCGTGCACGCTTCGACGGGTGAGTCGCCGGCAAAGCTGTTGAAATAGTCCACGCTGGTCAGGCTATATGTCGCAGCCTGCGCGACGCCGGCAAACACGAGTGCAACGGCAGCCGTTGCAAAGGAACGGATCGGTCTCATGGCATCCCCCAATCTGGACTATCGACGTTGTGGCAGGCGACGGGTGCGGTCGAAGCCGTGAATCGACCCGTCTCACTTGGTATTGTCTGGCCGGGAACCGGATTCCCAGCCTCTTCCGAGCTTAGCTTCGGTGCAACACCCATGACAACCGGACATCACATAATGCGGGCGTTGCCGCTGGTCGCTGTGGCTCTCCTGAGTACCGGGTGCGGCGGTAATGCTGAGGCGCCCGCGCGCGTCCTGCCACTGGCGAGCCCGGCCGCTCCCGGCAGCAGCGCGCCGCATCTTGCCGTCACCGCCGATGACCGGGTGGTGATGAGCTGGCTCGAGCCGGCCGGCGACGGCCACGCGCTGCGCTTCGCGGTGCTCGACGGCGAACGCTGGTCGGACGTGCGCACCGTCGCCCGCGGCGCCGGGTGGTTCGTCAACTGGGCGGACTTCCCCTCGGTCACGCCGGTCACGGCACGCGACTGGGTCGCGCACTGGCTCGTGAAGCAGCCGGGCGGCAGCTATGCCTACGATGTGGCGCTCGCCGTGTCGCGCGACGCCGGTGCGTCCTGGGGCGCGACATTCGCCCCGCACGACGATGGCACCCGCACCGAGCACGGCTTCGTCACGCTCTTCCCGTGGGAGGAGGGCTTCGGCGCGGTCTGGCTCGATGGCCGCTACACGCGCCAGGACGACGGCGCCGGCAGCACGACCGCACGGCCGGGGACGGTCCCGGGCATGACGGTGCGTTTCGCGCGCCTGGGCTTCGACGGCGCGGTGCATGACGCCGGGGAGATCGACGATCTCGCCTGCGACTGCTGCGCCACCGACGTCGCCCTGGCGGCGGGCGGGCCAGTGGTGACCTGGCGCGATCGCACGGCGGAGGAGATCCGCGACATCGCCGTCAGCCGCTGGGCCGACGGGCGCTGGCAGCCGCCGGTGATCGTCGGCGACGACCACTGGCACATGCCCGGCTGCCCGGTGAACGGCTCGGCGATCGCGGCCCGCGGCGAGCGCGTCGCGGTGGCCTGGTATGCGGCGCCCAATCGGCAGGCCCGGATCCGGCTCGCGTGGTCGCCGGATGGCGGGGCGGGTTTCGGCGCACCCGTCCTCGTCGCCGACAGCGACGTCAGCGGGCGCGTCGATGTCGTCCTGCTGGCCGACGGCTCGGCGCTCGTGACCTGGCTCGCGCGCCGGGCCGATGGCGGCGGCGAACTGCGCATGCGCCGCGTGCCAGCGCGGGGCGCGCCGGGCGAGGTGCGGGTCGTCGCGCGGGGCGAGGTCTCGCGCAGCAGCGGCTTTCCGCAGCTCGTCGCCACGGGCGACCGGCTGGTCTACGCCTGGACGGAACCGGGCACGCCATCACGCGTGATGGCAGCGTGGTCGCCGCTCGACTGAGCAGACGGCAACCGCCGGGCGAACAACTTCGAAACTTCGACCCGGCACCGGTATCAGGGCCGGTAGCCGAGCTCGCGCTGGTGACGGATGGCGAGGATGCGCACTTCGCGGCGCCACGCCACGAAGCGGTACAGCGCGACGAACCCGGTGGCACCGAAGGAAATCACCAGTTCGCGGATTTCACCGTGGACGCGCCGTCCGGCGAGCGGGTGCTCCGCGAGCAGCGTGATGGCCGAGGTGATTGCCTGCACGGCATTGATGGCCGCTGCAGGGTTTTCCCGCCGGATGAAGTCGAAGGCGCGTTCCAGGTGATCGAGGGCACGCCCCGCGTAGACTACCGTCGCCACGGTTTCGGCCGTGCGGCGCGCGGCGCCCTGGCCAGCCGCTCCAGCCAGGCGTGCACGTCCTGGGCGCGGTAGACCTCGCCGGTCTCCTCGATGCGGGCATCGGCGGCGAGGGCCTCGCGCACCAGGGCCTGCAGTTGTTCCTCGTAATCCGCATGCCGCTCGACCGCTTCGACGATGAGGCTGTGAGCCGATCGGCCGGTCTGCTTCGAGAGCGCCTGCAGCCGCGCCCGCAACTCGGGCGGCAGCCGGATGGTGGTGGTGGCGGCCATGACGATGTCCTGCGACTGGCTGAGCTACAAATGTAGCGCACGGTCAATCCCGGCGCAAGCAGAGCCCGGCGGGGCGCAGCGGCAGGACCGCCATCTTTCGTCAGCGGCCTACAGCTTCTTCAGCTGGTAGATCGCATCCAGCGCTTCGCGCGGCGACATGCGGTCCGGGTCCATGTGCACGAGCGCATCGCGCAGCGGGTCGGCCACCGGGGCGGGGCGCAGGTCGAGTTCGGCCTGCGGGCGCGGCTGGCGGTGTTCGAGGGTCTGGCGTTCGAGTTCGACGAGGTAGCTTCGTGCGCGGGCGATCACCGTGCCCGGCACGCCGGCGAGCGCTGCCACCTGCAGCCCGTAGCTCTGGTTCGCCGGCCCGTCCTTCACCTTGTGCAGGAACACCAGTTGCTCGCCGTGGCTGGTGGCGTCGAGGTGCACGTTGGCGCAGCGGGGCAGCTCGGTCGCCAGGGCCGTCAGCTCGAAATAGTGGGTGGCGAACAGCGTGAAGGCGCCGATGCGCTCGCCGATGTAGTGCGCCGCGGCCCAGGCGAGCGACAGGCCGTCGAAGGTGCTCGTGCCGCGGCCGACTTCGTCCATGAGCACGAGGCTTTCGGCGGTGGCGTTGTTGAGAATGTTGGCGGTCTCGGTCATTTCCACCATGAATGTCGAGCGCCCGCCGGCGAGATCGTCGGCCGCGCCGATGCGCGTGAAGATGCGGTCGAGCGGACCGAGGCGCGCCGCATCGGCCGGCACGAAGCTGCCGATGTGGGCGAGGATCGCGATCAGGGCTGTCTGCCGCATGAACGTCGACTTGCCGCCCATGTTGGGACCGGTGATCACGAGCAGGCGCCGGTCCGATCCGAGCTCGAGGTCGTTCGGGATGAAGGGCTGGTCGAGCACCTGCTCGACCACCGGGTGGCGGCCGGCGCGGACGGCGATCACCGGCTCCGCGGTCAGCTCGGGCCGGCACAAGCCGAGGGCGGTCGCCCGGGTGGCGAGGTTCACGAGCACGTCGGCCTCGGCGAGCGCGGTGGCGAGCTGGCGTAGCGGCGCGAGCGAGCCGAGCAGCGTGGCGAGGAGCTCCGTGTAGAGGTGTTTCTCGCGGGCCAGCGCGCGGTCGCGGGCGGAAAGCACCTTGCCCTCGAAGGCCTGCAACTCCGGCGTGACGTAGCGCTCGGCGCCCTTCAGCGTCTGGCGGCGCAGGTAGTCGGCCGGCGCCTGGGCCGCCTGCGCCCGCGAGATCTCGATGTAGTAGCCGTGGACGCGGTTGTAGCCGACCTTGAGCGAGGGCAGGCCCGTGCGGGTGCGTTCGCGCTCCTCGAGATCGAGCAGGTAGCGGTCGGCGTGGGTGGCGATGTCGCGCAGCTCGTCGAGTTCGGCGTCGTACCCGGCGGCGATCACGCCCCCGTCGCGGATCAGCATCGGCGGGTTTTCGATCAGCGCCCGCTCCAGGAGCGAGCGCATCGCGACATGCTCGCCGATCTGGCCGGCGAGCGCATCGAGCAGCGGTGAGTCGAACGCGGCGAGCGAGCGGCGGATGGCGGGAGCGAGCTGCAACGCCGTGCGCAGCTGGGCGAGGTCACGCGGGCGCGCCGAGGCGAGTGCCACGCGCGCGAGGATGCGTTCGAGGTCGCCGATGGTGCGCAGTGTCGCGGTCAGCTCGGCACCGTCGCCGGGCTGCAGCGCCTCGATGGCCTGGTAGCGGCGCGCGAGCAGCGCCTGGTCGCGCAGCGGCCGGTTGAGCCAGCGGCGCAGCAGCCGGCTGCCCATGGTCGTGGCGCAGCGGTCCATGACGCCGGCGAGCGTGCACTCGTCGCGGCCGGCGAGGCTCGTCTCGATCTCGAGGTTGCGCCGCGTGGCTGCGTCCATGAGGAGCGCATCGCCGCGCTGCTCGGTGGTGAGCGATTCGACGTGGGGCAGGGCGCTCCGTTGCGTGTCCTTCACGTACTGCAGCAGGCAGCCGGCGGCGCGTACCGCCTGCACCAGGGCCTCGCAGCCGAAGCCGGCGAGGTCACGCGTGCGGAACTGCGCGCAGAGCGTGCGCCGCGCGGCATCGGCCTCGAAGTGCCAGGGCGGGCGCCCGCGCACGCCGGTCAATGCCGTGAAGCCGCCCTCGCGGCCTTCCTCGACCAGGAGTTCGGCCGGGTGCAGCCGCTCCAGTTCGCCCGCCAGATCCTCGGTGCGCTCGAGTTCCATGACGCAGAAACGTCCCGCGGACAGCTCGAGCCAGGCCAGGCCGATCCGGCCTTCGCCTTCGCACACGGCGGCGATGAGGTTGTCGCGCCGCGCCTCGAGCAACGCCTCGTCGGTGAGCGTGCCCGGCGTGACGATGCGCACCACCTGGCGCTCCACCGGTCCCTTCGCGGTGCGCGGGTCGCCGATCTGCTCGCAGATCGCCACCGACTCGCCCTGGCGCACCAGGCGCGCGAGGTAGCTCTCCACCGCGTGCACGGGGACCCCGGCCATCGGGATCGGTGCTCCGGCCGAGGCGCCGCGCGCGGTGAGCGTGATGTCGAGCAGGCGCGCGGCACGCCGCGCGTCGTCATAGAAGAGCTCGTAGAAATCGCCCATGCGGTAGAAGAGCAGCAGGTCGGGAAACTCCGCCTTGATGCGCAGGTACTGCTGCATCACCGGCGTGTGGCCGGCGTCGGTCGGCGGATCGTCCTGTGGCTGGGGTCCCTGCATCGTGCTGCTGCCAGTGGGGTTGCGGGCGCTATGGGAGGCCATTTGGACCGGGCGCGCAAGTCCCCGGGGTTGGGGGGTCGCGACTGGCGTCGGTGCTGCGGGGGTCTCGATCGGGCGCAGCGCAGGATTCATCGCGACTGGCGTCGCTCCTACGGGGCCAGCCCACGCCGGAGCAGCACCCC
>JADZBS010000150.1 GCA_020851975.1 Gammaproteobacteria bacterium
CCCACAGCCCCCGCGCCTTTGCTACAGTCAGCCCTCGCCCGCGGCCTCCGCCGCGATGCACGGGAGCCCGACCATGCCGAACCCTGTCACCCGCCTGGCTGCCATGGCCAGCCTGGCGCTGCTCGCGGTCGCCTGCGGCGGTAACGATGCCGCCGCGCCCGGCGCCGCGGCCCCTGCCGCCCAGGCGCCTGCCCCGGCCGCCGCCGCGCCGACGGCCGCCGAGCAACTCGCCGCGGTCATCGCCGGCGAGCATCGCACGGCGGAGAACCGGGCGCGCGACCGCTACCGCCACCCGCAGGAGACGCTCGGGTTCTTCGGCATCGCCCCGGAGATGAGCGTCGTCGAGATCTGGCCGGCTGCAGGCTGGTACACGGAGATCCTTGCCCCGTACCTGCGCGAACATGGCCGCTACGTCGCCGCGCACTGGGATCCGGAGGCAAAGCAGGAGTTCTTCCGCCGCGGCCTGCAGGCGTTCCGCGACAAGCTCGCCGCCGCACCCGCGCTCTACGACCGCGCCGAGGTGGTGGTGCTCGCGCCGCCGGAGAAGACCGACATGGTGCCGCCGGAGTCGGTCGACATGGTGCTGACCTTCCGCAACATCCACAACTGGATGGCGGCCGGACAGGCCGAGACGATGTTCGCCGCCATGTACCGCGCGCTCAAGCCCGGCGGCGTGCTCGGTGTCGTCGAGCACCGCGCGCCGGCCGACGTGGCGCAGGATCCGAAGGCGAAGTCGGGCTACGTGCGCCAGGATCACGCCGTGGCGCTCGCCGAAAAGGCCGGTTTCGTGCTCGAGGCCGAGTCGCCGGTCAACGACAACCCGCTCGACACGAAGGACCACCCGAAGGGCGTGTGGACGCTGCCGCCGACGCTGGCCGAAGGCGACAAGGACCGCGAGAAGTATCTCGCCATCGGCGAGAGCGACCGTTTCACGCTGCGCTTCAGGAAGCCCGGCTCGGTCGCCGGGGTGGGCGAGGGTGCCGCACCAGCCACCGACGAGTCAGCGGCGGGCGAGGAGACCGCAGCGCCGCCGCCGTGACGCCAGACAGCCGGACACCCGCGGGACCGGGTACACGACAGTCACCGCCGGCACCGGGGTCGAATGTTCCCCGGGCCCGCATCGCCGCCCTGTTCCAGCCGCGGTCCGTCGCGCTCGTCGGCGCGAGCGAGGCGCCGGGCGCGCTCGGCACGGTCGTGCTCGACAACCTGCTCGCCGCCGGCTTCCAGGGACCGCTGCACCTCGTCAATCCGCGCCACCGCGAGATCCGCGGGCGCGCCGTGCTTGCTTCGGTACAGGACCTGCCGGACGAGGTCGATGTGGCCATCGTCGTCACACCGGCGACCACCGTGCCGGCCGTGATCGCCGACTGCGGGGAACGGGGCGTGCGCGCGGCGATCGTCATGTCGGCGGGATTCCGCGAGGTCGGCGCTGATGGCCTAGCCATCGAGCGCGAGATGCTCGCCAGCGCCCGTCGCCACGGGCTGCGCATCCTCGGGCCGAACTGCCTCGGTGTCATCCGCACGGACCTCGGCTTCAACGGTACCTTCAGCGCCGGCAACGCCCTGCCCGGGCGCATCGGCATCATTTCCCAGTCCGGCGCGTTGTGCACCGCCATCCTGGACTGGGCGCAGGTCAACTCGGTGGGGTTTTCCAGCGTGATTTCCACGGGCATCGGCGCCGACGTCGATTTCGGCGAGATGCTCGACTTCCTCGCCAAGGATCCGGCCACCGACAGCATCATGCTCTACGTCGAGGGCATCCACCGTGCGCGCCCGTTCATGAACGGGCTGCGTGCCGCGGCGCGTGTCAAGCCGGTGGTGGTGATGAAGACGGGTCGCCACGCCGAGGGTTCGCGTGCCGCCAGGTCGCATACCGGTGCGCTGGTCGGCTCCGATGCGGTCTTCGACGCGGCGCTGCGCCGCGCTGGCGTGCTGCGCGTGGCGAGCTTCGCCGACTTCTTCAGCGCAGCGGCGATCCTCGCCACCGGCCGGCGCACCACCGGCAGGCGACTCGCCATCGTTACCAATGCCGGCGGTCCGGGCGTGCTGGCGGCCGATCACGCGGCCGATCGCGGCATTCCGCTCGCAGAGTTCACGCCAGCCACGCTCGCCTCGCTCGGTGCGGCGATGCCCGCGTACTGGTCACGCGGCAACCCCGTCGACGTGCTCGGCGACGCCGATGCGTCGCGCTTCGAAGCCGCCGTGTCGGCCTGCCTTGCCGATCCGGGCGTCGATGCCGTCGTCACGATACTCACGCCGCAGGCGATGACCGCGCCGGAAGAGGTGGCCCACGCCGTGATCCGGGCTTCGGCCGGGAGCCTGAAGCCGCTGCTCGCCTCCTGGATGGGTGAGGTCTCGGTCGCTTCGAGCCGCGCACTGTTTCGCGCCGAGCGCATCCCGACGCTGCGCACGCCGGAGGCCGCGGTCGACGCCTTCGCCGCGATCGGCACCTACGGCGAAGCGCAGCGCCAGCTGCAGCAGGTTCCCGAACCGCCCGCGTCCTGGCATGCGCCCGACATCGCCGCTGCGCGGCTCGTGATCGAGCGGGTGCTGGCGGAAAGGCGCACGGTACTTACCCTGCCGGAGTCCAGGACGGTGCTGGCCGCATTCGATGTGCCGCTGGTGCCGAGCCTCGTTGCCCGCACGGCAGAGCAGGCAGCCACGATCGCGCAGGAGCTGGGTTTCCCGGTAGTCGTGAAGATCCTGTCGCCGGACATCACCCACAAGAGCGATGTCGGCGGCGTGCGCCTCGGACTCACCGGCGCGCGGCAAGTGAGCGAGGTCTTCCGGGAGATGATGGCGGATGCCGCCGCCGCACTGCCCGCGGCACGGCTCGACGGTGTCGTCATCCAGCCCATGGCGCAACGCGAGCACGGGCGGGAAGTCATGATCGGCGTGGCGCGTGACGAGGTTTTCGGGCCCGTGCTGAGCTTCGGTCTCGGCGGCACGCTGGTCGAGGTGCTGGGCGACAGCGCCGTGGCGTTGCCGCCGCTGAATCCCGCGCTGGCAGAAGACCTGGTGGCGAGGACCCGGGCCGCGCGCTGGCTCGAACCTTTCCGCGGCGCGCCCGCGGCGGACCGGGACGCCATCGTGCGGCTGTTGCTGCGGGTGTCGGCGATGGCCTGTGAGCTGCCCTGGATTCACGAGCTCGACCTCAACCCCGTCTTCGCCGGGCCCGATGGCGTCACGGTGGTGGACGCGCGCATCGTGGTCGGGGCGCTCGATCCGGGCGCGCGCCCCTACGATCACCTGGCGATCCATCCCGAGCCGGGCCAGCGCCCGCCTCAGGATGCCCGTGGCGGCCCGGCGAGGAACATCCGGTAGGCGGGATTCGCCGTCTCGTCCCACCACGGGTAGCCGAGATCGGCGAGATGGCGGTGGAACTCGGCGAGTTCGCCGTCGGCCACCTGCACGCCGGCCAGCACGCGGCCGAAGTCCGAGCCGTGGTTGCGGTAGTGGAACAGGCTGATGTTCCAGCGCGCGCCGATGGCCTGCAGGAACTGCAGCAGGGCACCCGGGCGCTCGGGGAACTCGAACCGGCACAGCCGCTCGTCGGTGAGATCGCTCGCCGTGCCGCCGACCATGTGGCGCACGTGCAGCTTCGCCATCTCGTCGTCGCTCATGTCCACCACGGGGTAGCCGGCGGCGGTGAGTGCCGCGATGATGCGGCCGCGTTCGGCACGGCCCTCACGCAGCTCCAGGCCGACGAAGATCCGGGCACGCTGGCGGTCGGTGTAGCGGTAGTTGAACTCGGTGACGCTGCGCTGGCCGATGGCGCGGCAGAAGGCGAGGAAGCTGCCGGGCGCCTCGGGGATCTCCACCGCGAACAGCGCCTCGCGTTCCTCGCCGACGGCGGCACGCTCGGCGATGTGGCGCAGGCGGTCGAAATTGACGTTGGCACCGCTGTTGATGGCGACATAGGTGCCGCCCTGTCTGCCGCTGGCAGCGACCTGCTGCTTGAGGCCGGCGACGGCGAGCGCGCCGGCCGGTTCCACGACGCTGCGGGTGTCCTCGAAGATGTCCTGGATGGCGGCGCAGATCTCGTCGGTGCTGACGAGGACCACGCCGTCGAGCAGGTCCCGGCAGATGCGGAAGGTTTCCTCACCGACCCGGCGCACCGCCACGCCGTCGGCGAAGATGCCGACGTGTTCGAGCGTCACGGGACGCCCGGCGGCGAGCGCGCGCGCCATGCTCGGGGATTCCTCGGCCTCGACGCCCACGACACGCACCTGCGGATACAGCGCCTTGACGTAGAGCGCGATGCCGCTCGCCAACCCGCCGCCACCGACCGGCACGTAGATGGCGTCGATCGGGTCGCGATACTGGCGCAGGATCTCCATGGCGATGGTGCCCTGGCCGGCGATCACGGCCGGGTCGTCGAAGGGGTGCACGAAGGCGAGGCCCTCGCGCGCGGCGAGCGCGACGGCGTGCTCGTAGGCATCGTCGTAGGCGTTGCCGTGCAGGACCACCTCGGCGCCGAGCGCGCGCACGGCCCGCACCTTGATCGCTGCCGTGAGGGCCGGCATCACCACCACGGCACGCACGCCGAAGCGGCGCGCCGAGAGCGCCACGCCCTGGGCGTGGTTGCCGGCGGAGCTGCAGATCACGCCGCGGCGTCGCTCCGCCTCCGGGAGTTGCGCGAGCTTGTTGTGGGCACCGCGCAGCTTGAACGAGAACACCGGCTGCAGGTCCTCGCGCTTGAGGAGCACGCGGTTGCCGAGTCGCTCGCCGAGCCGCGGCGCCGGTTCGAGCGGGGTTTCGACCGCGACGTCCTCGATGCGGGCGCGCAGGATGCGTTCGAGGTAGCTGTCCGGGGTGTTCATGGGCGGATTCTAGCGTGTGACGGGTGGCTGGAGCTGCGCGGCGAAGCTGCTACCATGCACGGAACGATCCCGCGAACAACCCGTATCCGGAGTTCAACGATGTCACGTGTCCTGCTCGTCGCGGCCTGCGCCGCGCTGGGGCTCGCCGCTTGCGGTGGCCAGCCCGCCGACCCGCAAACGGCTGCCCCAGCCGCTCCTCCCTCACCCGCTGCGCCCGACGCCACCGCGCTGCAGGCCCAGGCGGCGGCGCTGTTCCAGCCGCTGCCGGCCGAGATGACGAGCGATGCCAACCCCGTCACCGAGGCGAAGGTGAGCCTTGGGCGCATGCTCTACTACGATGCCCGCCTGTCGCTCGACAACGACGTCTCCTGCAACAGTTGCCACGGGCTCGACAGCTACGGCGTCGACAACGCCCCGACCAGCACTGGCCACAAGGGCCAGAAGGGCGGGCGCAATTCGCCGACCACCTACAACGCCGCGCTTCACGTCGCCCAGTTCTGGGATGGTCGGGCGGGCGATGTCGAGGCCCAGGCCAAGGGCCCGGTCTTGAACCCGGTGGAGATGGCCATGCCGGATGCGGCGGCCGTCGAGAAGCGCCTGCGCGCCATCCCCGGCTACGTCACGGCCTTCGCCGCGGCCTTCCCCGGCGAGGCCGAGCCCGTCACCTACGACAACATGGCCCGTGCCATCGGCGCCTTCGAACGGCGCCTGGTCACGCCATCGCCCTTCGACCGGTTTCTCGCGGGCGACGCGGCTGCGCTCGACGCCGGGCAGCTCGCCGGCCTGAAGATGTTCCTCGACACCGGCTGCGGCACCTGCCACAACGGCACGGCCATCGGCGGCGGCAGCTACCAGAAGCTCGGCCTGGTGAAGCCGTACGAGACCACCGACGCCGGTCGCGCCGACGCCACGAAGAACGAAGCCGACCGGTTCTTCTTCAAGGTTCCGTCCTTGCGCAACATCGACCGGACCTCGCCCTACTTCCACGATGGCCAGGTGGGCACGCTCGACGACGCCATCCGGCTCATGGCCGAGCACCAGCTCGGCCGCACGCTCACCGGCGATGAGATCGCCGCCGTCCGCAGCTTCCTCGGCAGCCTGACCGGCACCATTCCCACGGAGTACATCGCGCCACCCGAACTCCCCGCCAGCAGCTGATCCTTGCTGCGCCGTCGGCGATGAACGCGGTGGCTGCCCATGACGACCGGCACTGCGGCCTGGCGCTCGTCGCCTGGGAGGAGCGGCGCGAGACCTGGGCCGATCTCGAGCGCCTCGCCGGCCTCGTGCGCGCCCGTGCCCCGCACATCGACGTGCGGGTTGCCGGGCATCGCAGCGGGAGCCAGCTCGGGCTGCTGCCGCTCTGGCTGCGGCCGGCGCTGTCGTTCTCGCTCACCGAAAGGCGGCGGCGCAAGCTCCTGCCCGGGCGCCTGCTCGCCGGCCGGCGTCTCGGCAAGGTGGGGGAGTACGAGCGCATGGACCGCTCGGGTATCCCGGTGCCACGCTGGACGGTGATCGGGCCGCAGACGCGGCTCGACCCTGCCGAGTGGGGTCCGTACGTGGTGGAGAAGCCCTCGGCAGGCCGGCTCGGTGCCTTCGTGCGCATCCGCAAGACCGGCAGGGTGCGCTACACGCCTCCCGAGGCGCTGCCCGAGGATCACTATGGCCGCGACGGCCCCATGCTGGCCCAGTCTTTCGTCTACACCGGCGAGTGGCCGGCGAGCTATCGCGTCGTGACCCTGCTCGGCGAGGTGCTGCTCTGCTATCGGCAGGTCACGCGCGGCCGTGGCGCGACACTCGCCGGGCGCTGGGATTTCGGCCGGGTTGGTGGCACCTCCATCGTCTCCAACACGCAGGAGATGGAGATCGCGCTCAACGAGGAAGCCGACGTGATCGCGCTCGCCGAGCGCGCGCACCGCGAGGCATTTGCGGACATCCCGGTGCTCAACTTCGACATCGTGCGCGATGCGGAGACCGGCGCGTTGTTCGTGCTCGAATGTCACGCACATGGCGGCTGGATGTTTTCGAGCAGGAACGGGCTCGGCATCCAGGCGGCCAGCGGCATCCGCTTCGAGGCCCAGTTCGACGCCTTCGCCAAGGCCGCGCGTGTGCTCGCCGAGCGCACACCGCAGCTCGCCGGCTGGCGCTGCTCGCCTGCGGCGGTCCCGCCAGGCTGAGGCCGGCCGGCTCAGCGCCCGCCGGCAGCGAATATCCGGTCGAACAGGGCCGGCACCTCGGTGTCGCCGAGCGGGCCGTCGTGCGAGCTCTGGATCACGTTCGGACCCCAGGTCGGGTTGCCCTCGACCACCAGTGGCCCGTCGGCGCCGAGCGCCACGTCCCAGCCGACGAAGCCGTCGAAGCCGAGTGCATCGTGGGTACCAAGCGCGAGTGCCCGCATGGCCTCGAAGCCCGGCAGCCGTTCGCCGGTGAAGCGCGCGCCCGTGTCCGGGTGGCGCTCGACCGCCTCGCCGACACGTTTGCGCCGGCCGGCACCGATCACGCCATCTCCCGACACGGGTGCACTGAGGCCACCGGCCGAGACGTGGTCAGTCTCGGCATCGCCGATCGGCATGCGCCAGGTACAGGCGAGGGCGCGGGCTCGCTCGCCCGGCAGGCGGCAGGCGAGCACGCGCAGGGTAGCGAGCCCGCCGCCGGTCCATGCTGCCTGGGCCGGGTGGTTGGCGATGAACGGCTGCAGCAGCAGGCCACCGGGACGGGCACGGTGGCGCAGGCGCTCGACCAGTCCGGCCCAGTCGTGCCGTTCGCCACGACGTTGCCAGGTGCCGTCAGCATGAGCGTGGCGCCAGCGCTCCGCGCCGGCGCCGCAGGACATGGCGGTCGGCTTGACGAAGAGATCGCCCGTGCAGGGTCGCGAGCGGTCGGTGAACCAATGCTCGGTGTCACCGGGTCCGAAAGCCGCGAGCATGGGCAGGATGGGTAGCGCGTGTTCCCGGCAGGCGTGGAAGAAACGCAGCTTGTTCTTGATGCACCCGGCATCGAGCGCCGCGTGCGCGGCCTCGCAGGCCCAGATGACCTCGAACTCCTGCAGGTAGCGCGCAGCGCGTCCGCGGTGCGAGCGGCGCCAGAGGCCGTAGGTGTAGTAGGTCTCCGGGCTCACGTTCTCGGTGAGGGCGAGCCAGAAGAGTTCGCGGAACTGGCCGGCGGGCGACGGGCCGCCGAGCGCCGGCACGTCATCGCCCCAGGCAGCCACGGCTCGTCGGGCATGGCGCGCGGCGAGCAGCGGCCAGGTGAGCGAATAGCGCACCTGGCGCAGCGGACGGGGGACGGGATGGCGCTGTGCGGCCCAGGCGTAGGCCTTACGGCGCAGTTGCGACAGTGCGTCCCGACGCCGGACGAAGCCGAACCAGGGCAATGCCACCGAACAGTAATCGCGACCGTTGATGCGCGTGACGAGCTTGTCGTTCTGGTGCATATGGCACCGTTCGCTGGCGCGAACGAACGGTCTCCCCCTGTGCCGGAGAGCATAGGGGTTCGGTCGGCGGCGTTGCAACCGGGCGACGGGCGGTCACGCGCGGGCCAACGCGATACGATCTGGTAAGGTGGCGCGCATGCTGTGTGCAACCGGTCTTCCATGAACGGCGCTGGCACCGCCGATCCGGTGGGAGGCGCTGCCACACCGCCGGATGCCCCGACCTGGCGGCGCGATGACGCGTTTTCATACCAGTGCCGCGCCTGCGGGCGCTGCTGCCACCACAAGCGTATCCCGCTTGGCCCCTACGACATCCTGCGTCTCGCACGGCACCTCGGCCTGAAGACCGGCGAGTTCCTGCGCCGGCATGTCGAGCGCGACGGCCCGTGGCTGAGCGCCACCCCCGACGGTGCCTGCATGTTCCTCGACGCCGGGCGCTGTGCGGTGCACGCCGACCGGCCGCTCGCCTGCCGCGTGTACCCGCTCGGACGGTGGGTGACGGCGAGCGGCGAGGAGACGTTTCGCGAACTGCGACCGCATCCGCAGACCGAGGGTCGCTATGGGCGTGACGGTACGGTGGCGCAATACCTCGAGCGCCAGGGCGTGGCGCCCTATGTCGCTGCCGCCGACCGCCTCCAGGCACTTTTCTACCGCCTGCTCGACGCCCTGCAGGGCGTCCTGCCGCGGCGGCCGGAGTTGCGGGCAGCGGCCGAGGCGGCGCTGCTCATCCCCGCCGACAGTGACGGACCGCCCGGTTTCATGGAGTGGCTGGATGCGGACGGCGTCGTGGCGCGCTATTGTGTGGACATGGGGCGGGCCGTTCCCGAGACCGTCGAGGCGGTCCTGCAGGCGTACATCGAGGCCATCGACACCTGGCTGAAGACAACGGGAGGAGAGGCAGCATGAACAAGCGCAGGCAAACGACCACTGGCGCGACGCCGGCACCACGTGACCAGACGCTGCGGCTCGCCGTCGCGGCGACCACGCTCGGCATGACCATGGGCATCGCACCCGCCGCCGTGCTCGGCGCGGACGAGGCGCCGGTCCGTGAGGCACCATCGAAGGTGCAGGATGACGCTGCAACGACCGGAAAGGCCGGCGGCGCGTACATGAAATACGACAGCGTCGACGGCGAGGCCCGGATGAGCGCACCGGGCGCCGCCCAGCACAAGTTCGAGAAGATCGAGCGGCCCGCAGCCGGTAATGCCAAGGTCCAGGCGCCACCTGCGGCCGGCAACGTCAAGGGCGAGAAGCCGCCGGCAGCCATCCACAAGGGCGAGACATCGGAGGCCGCGTCGCAGAAGGCCGGGCAGGCCTCGGGTGCCGGCCGCCCGACGTACGACCTGGCCACCGGCAAGAAGTAGCCCGCCGCCCGCGCCCGTGTCGGGTCACATGACGAGGTTCGCACTGGCGCCCGCGTCGCTCGGCCGTCGCCTGCCCCGGCTGGCCGGTGGCGCGGCGCTCATGGTCGCCAGCACGCTCGTCGCGCCGCAGGCGCAGGCGCTCGGTACCAGCGCACTGCTCGACGTCGTCATCCAGGCGATCGAGCCGCAGCTGCAGCCGGCGAAGCCGTTCGTCCTCTGCCTGATCGACGGTGGCAGCGCGCAAGGCTGCCTCGACAAGGAGATCGCCAAGCAGACGGCCGCGCTCGGGCAGCAGGCAACCGACCAGGCCAAGGCGGCGCTGCCGTTCGATCCGAACGACAGCCGCATCGCGCAGATCATCGCCGTGGTGAAGGCCGCGAGCCAGGGCAAGTGGCTCGAGGTGCTGAGCAAGGGTGGCACGACGGTGGGCAAGATCGTCGTCTGCGCGGCGCTGCCACCGGGCGTGAAAAGCGTCGGCTGTCCGGTCACCGACTACGTGATCGACAACAACAAGCAGTTGCTCGACGATGCCTGGGATGCCGTCTCGGGTCCGGACTGGTGGAAACTCGCCACGCTGCTCGGGCCTCAGACGGCCTGCCAGTTCATTCCGATCGCCGAGATCAAGGCGACGCTCTGCGGACCGCTCGGCGAGGCGATCGGTGCCGCCGTGGCGCTGGCCGAGGGTGGTGCGAAGGCCCTCGCCGATGCGCTCGGCGACGCCTCCGAGCTGCTGGTCGACTTCACCGAGGATGTCTCCGGACAGGATCCGCCGATGGCTCCCGAGAAGTACTACCAGACCTTCTGGGGACCCCAGAACCACTGGTACGTGCTGATGGCGTTGCGGGGCGGGTCCACGACGGTTCCGGACATGGGCCTGGAGTACAGCCCGTGCGTCGGTTACTTCGACTCGCACAAGGCTTCCAAGGCGACGGCGCAGAAGTGGTGCGGCAAGCTGCGCCAGCAGGCGCAGGCGCAGTTCAAGACCTCCCTCGCGGCGGCAAAGGCTGCGCCGGCCACCTACATGAAATCCACGCTCGAACCGCAACTGCCCAGGCTGGTGCTGGAGCACTTCCACGCCACCACGAGCCCCATGGCCGGCGATCTCTACACCGACTGCGTCTACACGGTGCGCGATCGCGTGCCCATCTACGGTGTCCTGCCGCAGCAGAACCCCATGAAGAGCAAGCTCGGCAGCCCGCCGTTCACCGCCTGGGAGTGGGCCTGCAAGGAGGTCCGGACCCTGTTCGATCCGGCTTTCGCCGCCTACAAGGCACAGGGTGTGCCGGCGCTGTCGGCGAAGCTGATCAATGCCGGCTGCAAGGTGTGGACGCCGACGAGCAAGGGTGACGAGAAGCTGCGCTACTTCTGCGACAGCTGGCAGGGCTACGCGGCCTGCAAGGCCGAGGTCGCCGCGCTCGGTGCGTCGGAGACGCACTGCGGCCTCGACGGCACCCAGGCGGGCGCGAAGCTCGCCGCGCAGATCGCCGCGGAGCTCGGCGCGAAGCGCTGCACCGTGCCGGCCACCAGCCTGCGCACGGTGCAATGCACGCGGCCGTGGAAGGTCACGAAGTGCCAGGCGCGCGTCGACCAGGTGCAGGGCGGGAGCGTCGACTGGGCCACCGCGGTGAGTTGTGTCGCCAGGGAGGACCCGGCCTTCGTCGCCGGCAAGGCGCAGGTGCAGAGCCTGCTCTTCAAGTTGAACGGCGGCGTCGGCTCGAAGAGTTCGGGCGGCACGACGGCCGGCGAAGCCGGGGCCTGGAAGCCGGCGACCGGCACCGACTGCAAGTCGACGTGGGACCCGCTGGCCATCGTCTGCAACTCGCTGCAGGTGCTGGCGACACACGGCGTGAACCTGCCCGAGTGTCCGGCCGACCCCAACCAGGACGGTGCCGATGTGCCCTGCCTGGCACCGATGCTCTTCGATGCCGTGCAGGAGGGCGCCATGAAGGTCGGTCCCGCGTTCGACGGGCCGCTGACGGGTGTGGCAGGCAGCACGCCGGCTGCGCCGGGCCCGGCGGTGCGCGCGCCGATGAACGCCCCGCTCAAGCCGGTGCCGGGAGCGTTCTCGGCACCGCCGGCAGCCCGCGGCACCGGCATGCCCGGCATCGCTGCGCCGGAAGCCGCGCCGGTCGAGCGTGGTCGCCTTGCGCCGCTGACTGGAACGCGAGGAGTTGCGATCCAGGGTTGCGAGCCCGTGTCCGGCCGCATCGGCGAACTCGCCTGCACGACGCCGGAGGCCCATGCCCGTTGTGAGCGTGCGCGCCTGGCTGGCACTGCCGGCATCCGCGTCTGCCAGAACACTGCCGCGCGTCCCGGACCGCCCGCCCCGGCCGGAACTGTCCACCGTGCGCCGATGCCCGGGCCGACCGTCGTGGCGCCCCCGCCCGCTGCCGACACGGCGACCATGCGCGGCCCGATGACGCCTGCGACCGTGCCGGGCGGCCGCCTGGCGCCTTCCGTTGCCATCCCCGGGTGCGAGCCGCTCGCCGGTCAGCCCGGTGCGTTCCAGTGCGTCACGCGTGATGCCCTCACGGCTTGCGAGCGCCAGCGCATCGCCAATCCGGCGGCCGTCAGCCACTGTCAGGCGATGCCCGGCCGCACGCGGCCCTGACCGGTCGCACGGGTACAATTCGCGGGCCCTCGCCAGCGGGGCACCACGCCGGGCGCCCGTGCGCCTGCCAGGAAGAACCGGGGGAACTGCCGTCCATGAACTTCGCCATCGAGCCTGCCCGCCCGGGTGACCGTGACGCCATCCTGGCGGTCATGCGCCACTACAACATGCACCACGTTCCCTCGGTCGAGATGGACGAGCTCGATCTCGGCTGTTTCTTCGTCGCGCGGCGCGACGGGCGCATCGTCGGTGCAGCCGGCTATCGCATCCTGTCGCCGACCGAGGGCAAGACCACGCTGCTCGGTGTCCTGCCCGAGTGCAGCGGCATGGGCATCGGCAAGGCCCTGCAGCACCGGCGCATGGCGGTGATGCACGCGCGTGGCGTGAAGACGCTCACCACCAACGCCGACCGGCCGGACACGATCCTCTGGTATCGCAAGCACTATGGCTACCGCCCGGTCGGCAGCGTGCCGAAGCTCTGTTCCTTCGGCCTGGAGACGATCGACCACTGGACCACGTTGCAGACCGACCTCGACACGTACTTCGCCGGGCTCGCCGGGCGCGAGGAGCGCCGCCGCAGCTTCATGGCCGCGCACGATGCACACCCGCTCGCCCCGTACCCGCCGCTGGTGATCAACGTCTGCCTGACCGGCATGATCCCGACGCGTGCGCAGACCCCGCACGTGCCGCTGTCGGTCGAGGAGATCATCGCCGACGCCGTGGCGGTGTACGACGCCGGGGCACGCGTGGTGCACATCCACGCGCGCGATGCGGCCGGGGCGCCGACACCGGACCCGGAGACCTTTGCGCGCATCATCCGCGGCATCCGCCGGGAACGGCCGGGCATGGTCTGCGCTGCCACGACCTCGGGTCGCAACTGGGCGGACTTCGAACGCCGCTCCGCCGTCCTCCACCTCGACCCGGAGGCGCGTCCCGACATGGGCAGCCTGACGCTCGGTTCGCTCAATTTCCTCACCGGCGCGAGCGTCAACACCGTCGAGATGGTCGAGCGGCTCGCCCAGGCGATGCAGGACCAGGGCGTGCGCCCCGAGCTCGAGGTGTTCGACCTCGGCATGATCAATCTTGCCCGTTATCTCGAGCGAAATGGCCTGCTCACCGGGCGCAAGTACTTCAACCTGCTGCTCGGCAACCTCAACACGGCGCCGGCCACCATCGGCAATCTCGCCACGCTCGTGGCGGCGCTGCCGGCCGATTCCACGTGGGGCGCGGCCGGGCTCGGCGACTTCCAGCTGCCGATGAACGCCGCGGCAATCGTCGCCGGCGGGCACGTGCGCGTCGGGATCGAGGATTCGGTCCACTACGACTACGCGCGCACGCGGCTTGCCACGAACCGCGAGCTGGTCGAGCGGGTCGCGCGCATCGCCGCGGAGTTGCAGCGGCCGCTGGCCACGCCAGCCGAGACGCGCGCGCTGCTCGGGCTCGCGCGGCAGCCGGCACTGTCCGCGGTGGCGGCCGCCTGAATCAGCAGGGGACGCTGCCCTGACCGGAGGGCAGCGTCCCCATTCCGCGCGCCGGCGGGGTCAGGCCCGGCGCAGATGCCGGGCGTGCACGGCAGCCAGCTGCGGGTGGCCGATTGTCGCAACGGCACGGTCGATGGCCGCCTGCTGGCACGCGCGCCGGCCCTGCGCCGCCTGCAGGTCGAGCCTGCCGCCGGTCGTGCAGACACGCCGGGCAGCGTTCTCGATGCGGCGATACAAGGTGGCGGCACCGTCGGCCGACGCCAGGTCGAGGTCGGCGTAGCGCACGGTCGCTTGCGCTGTCGCGGGTGATTCGGCCCAGGCGGAGCCGACCGTCAGCAGCACGGTGGCGGCCGTGGCGAGTGCGGCGCGCAGCAGCACCGCGGTGGCGGGGTGGGTGATCGTCGTCAGCGTGGCGTTCATGATCGTCTCCTTGCGGGCTCGGCGGATGGGTCGGACGCGACGTTGTCGCGTTGGTGCCATGAGACGCCGAACGGCGGCGGTGAGCCACGGCCCGGCGGCGGGCCCGTCCCCGTGGGCGACGAGTTCGTCCCGGACAGGTCCTGCGGCGCCCGTGGATCCAGGCGGGTTGCGGTAGGCTTCGTCCCGTCACGACGAGAGTCCGTTGGTACCACCATGCCGAGCCCGAGCACAGACAGGCATACGAACGATCCCGCCGCCGCACCGGCCGGCGACGCGTCGTGGGGACAGCACAACCCGGCAGGAGCGACGCTCGGGCTGCGACCGCTGGCCGCCATCACCGGCCTGTTCTGGCTCTACGCCAGCGTGTCGGCGGTGCTCTACGCCTACGGTCTCGGTGCCGGCATGGCGACGCTGACTGCCGAGCCATTCTTCGCTGACTGGACGGCGCGCATGCTGCAGTACGCGCTGCTGTTCCTGCCGCTGCTCGGCTGCTACCGGTTGTCGCTCGGCTGGGGCTGGCGACCGACGCTCGGGCGCGGTGCCGTCCAGTTGGCCCTCGGCGTGGCCTTTGCGGTGATCGCCTACCCGATGCTCTTCGCGGCGCAGGGCCTGCTGGGCCAACTGGAGCACGAGGAGCCGATGGGCGCCATGGCGCAGGGTACGGCGAAGCTGCTCGCGGAACCGCATTTCTTCCAGACCTGGCTGGCCAGCGCCACGGACTTCCTGGTGCGCTACGGCTTCGGGCTCGCGCTGGTGACCGGATTTGCCACCTACAAGCAGTTCCGCGACGCCGAGATGCGCGCCTCGGCGCTGCAACGGCAGTGGAGCGAAGCCCGGCTGGCGGCGCTGCGCATGCAGTTGTCGCCGCACACGCTGTTCAACCTGCTGACCACGATCCGTGGCCACATCACCTGGGATCCGCCGGCGGCGCAGGAGATGGTGGTGCAGCTAGCCGACCTGCTGCGCCGGCTGCTCAATGCCGGCGAGCGGGATTACTCGCGTCTCGCCGACGAACTGCAGTTCGTGCAGCTGTACCTCGAGTTGCAGCGGCGGCGATTCCCGGACCGCCTGACCCTGGCGCTGCCGGAGGCGGGCGGCCTGCCGCCCGCCTGGGTACCCAGCCTGATCCTGCAGCCGCTGGTCGAGAACGCGGTCGCGCACGGCATGGCCGGCCACGTCGGGCCGGTGCGGGTCGAGGTATCGGTTGCGGTCGAGGATGGGGAGCTGTGCCTGCGCGTCATCAACAGCGTGGCCGCCGGTGCGGTGGCGGGTGACGAGGGGATTGGCCTGCGCAACGTGCGTGAGCGGCTGGCGGTGCAACTCGGGAGCGCCGCGGCGCTGACCGTGGGTCACGCAAGCGAGACGCAGTGGCTCGCCGAGATCCGCATGCCGTTGCTGCGCGAGCCGCCAGCCCCGGCAGCGACGGGGCAGGCATCCGTGGGCACGCCATGAGAGTCGTCATCGTCGACGATGAACCTGCCGCCCGGCGCACGTTGCGGGAGTCCTGCGACCGGCAGGCCGATCTGGCGGTGATCGCCGAGTATGGCGATCCGGGCGAGGCCCTGGCAGCGCTGCTGGCGAACCCGCCCGACCTGCTGTTCCTCGACATCCAGATGGAACCGATGACGGGCATCGAGCTGGCGCGGGCGCTCGACCCCGCGCGGCTGCCGTTGATCGTGTTCGTCACCGCCTACGACCAGTATGCGATCGAGGCCTTCGAGCTGAGTGCCGCCGACTACCTGCTGAAGCCCTTCGACGAACGGCGCTTCGCGGCCACCACGGCGCGTGTGCGCGAGCGTCTTGCCGCCGGCTCTGCCGCCGAACGTGCAGCGACGCTCGAAGCGCTGCTCGCGAGGCTCGGCAGCGCCGGCGGGGGAGCGGAGCCGCCGCGCCTGCTTGCGGAGTCCGGCGGCCGGCTGCACATGCTCGATGCGGCCCGCATCGAACTGGTGGAGTCCGACCGCAACTACGTGCGCCTGCGCGTCGGGCGCGAGACCTTCCACGCCCGCAGCACGCTGCAGCAGGCCGAGCAGGCGCTGCAGTCGCAACCGATGCTGCGCATCAGTCGTTCCTGCCTGGTGAATACCCGGCACGTGAGCGAGGTGAGCCGCACGTTGCGCGGTGACTTCATCCTGGTGCTGGCTGGTGGCGCCACGGTGACCAGCAGCGAAGGCTGCCGCGACAAGGTGCGCGAGTACCTCGACGGCCTGCGTCTCGACGCCCGCTGACCGGCCCGCATTCCGCCCGGCTGCACGGCAGCATCGGCGGCATCTGTAAAAGATATACAGACAATATTGCTTTAAAGCTGCCGAGGCGTATCATAAAGAAGATTCGTCGTACATCTTCTTGCGAAACGGAGTACCCGCGCCATGCAGCCCAACCGCCGCCTGTGGCAGATTCTGGCCACGGTGTTTGTCCTGTCCTTCGCCGTGCTCGGCCTCGTCGGCCGGGAGATCTACCTCACCGCACCGCCGATCCCGGCACGCGTCGTCACCGACGACGGCACCGTGGTCTTCACGGGCGGGCAGATGCGCCGCGGCCAGCAGTCCTGGCTGGCGGCCGGCGGCCAGCAGCTGGGTTCGGTGTGGGGGGACGGCGGCTACCTCGCGCCCGACTGGTCGGCTGACTGGCTGCACCGCGAGGCGCTGGCGCTGCGCGATATCCACGCCAGGAACCTGTTCGGCGGGCCGTACGGCGACCTGACGCTCGACCAGCGCGCCGTACTCGACGCGCGCGTCAAGGACGAACTGCGGCGCAACCGCTACGACGCGGCGAGCGACACGCTCACGGTCACGCCCGAGCGGGCCGCGGCCATCCGCGAGGTCGCGAGCCACTACGCCGGCCTGTTCGGCGAAGCGCGCGATCTCGATGGCCTGCGCGAGCAGTACGCCATGACGGCCAACACGCTGCCTGATCCGGCCGATCGCGCCGCACTCACCTCGTTCTTCTTCTGGTCGGCGTGGTCGGCTGCGACCGATCGCCCCGGCGAGACCGGTCTGTCCTACACCAGCAACTGGCCGCACGAGCCGCTGGTCGGCAATACGATGACCACCGGCAGCGCCATCTGGTCGATCGTCAGCATCGTGTTGCTCATCGGTGGCATCGCCGCGATGCTCTGGTACCACGGCGCCAGCCATGAGCCGGCGCCCGTCGCCGCCCCGGCGACCAACCCGCTCGCCGGGCAGGTCCCGACAGCCTCGATGCGCGCCACCCGCAAGTATTTCTTCGTCGTCGGCGCCCTGATCCTGCTGCAGGTCGTGCTGGGCGTGGTGACCGCGCACTACGCCGTGGAAGGCCAGACGTTCTTCGGCCTGCCGCTCGCCGAGGTGCTGCCCTACGTGGTGAGCCGCACCTCGCACACGCAGCTCGGCATCTTCTGGATCGCCACCGCCTGGCTTGCCACCGGCCTGTACATCGGTCCCATGCTGTCGGGGAGCGAACCGCGCGGCCAGCGGCTCGGCGTCGACCTGCTGTTCTGGGCGCTGCTCGTCATCGTCGTCGGCTCGACGGCGACCGGCTGGCTCGGCACCCTGCAGGCGCGCGGTCCTGACTTCGCGTTCTGGATCGGCAACCAGGGCCTGGAATTCACCAGCATGGGACGCGTGTGGCAGCTGCTGCTCTTCGTGGGGCTGCTCTTCTGGCTGTTCCTGCTCGGCCGCGCGCTGTGGCCGGCGCTGCGCCGTCCCGGCGAAGCTCGCGGTCTCATCGCCATGGTGTTCCTCTCCGCGACCTGCATCGGCGGCTTCTACGCGACCTCCCTCGTGTGGGGCCAGGAGACGCACTACTCGATGATCGAGTACTGGCGCTGGTGGCTGGTGCACCTCTGGGTCGAGGGTTTCTTCGAGGTGTTCGCCACGGCCGTGGTGGCGCTGATCTTCATGCGCTTCGGCCTGGTGCGCGCGA